>DEYM01000034.1:0-23189 GCA_002364555.1 Phycisphaerales bacterium UBA3158
CGCCGATAGGCCCGGAGCATGCAGCCGTAGTCGTGCATCATGACGCCAGTCGTCGTCTTGACGAGGTGGCTGATCATCCAGGACGCTATTTTCCGGAACGGACTGTCCTGTCGATTCATGCGAACGGTCCCGACGACATCACTGCCGTTGTCGATCTGATCGAGCAGATTCGGGATCTCCTCGGGCGGATTCTGCAGGTCGGCGTCAAGTGTCACGACGACATCGCCGGTGGCGTTCGAGAAACCGCAGATGACCGCGTTGTGCTGCCCGTAGTTCCTGTTCAGGAGGACGGCCTTGATGTGGTCCGGATTGGCTCCAGCCGCAGTCACCAGTCGCTCGGACGACCCGTCGCGACTTCCGTCATCGACGAGAACCAGCTCCCAGGGTCTGTCCAGACCACTGCCGACCTTCTCGCAGCGTGTGATCAGCTCGTCGAGATTATCGATTTCGTTATAGACCGGAATGACGATTGAGACACTGCTCTTCATGTCGAACTTCCTTTCGTCATGGTCTCGGCGGCACATACGTCCCGAATGCCCCCGATGACACGATCGACGTCAGAATCACTCATGCTCGGAAAGAAGGGAATCGAACAGATTCGTTCGGAATTCCATGTTGAATGCTCGAGTCCACCTGGTGCCTGGAAGCCGTTTTCTCGATACCAGCGGTGAGTGTGCGTTGCGCGGAAATGAATCCCCGTGCCGATGCCCCGCTCCTTCAGGTTCGCCATGAAGCGCTCGCGATCGATTCCGGCTTCGGCTTCATCCACGCGAATGATGAACAGATGCCACGCATGACGATGATCCCAATCGGGAAATGCCAGTGGTTCGATACCAGGGACGTCGGCCAGTTCCTCGAGATAACGATTCGCAATGACTTTTCTTCTGTCGATGAAGTCATCCAGTCGCTTGAGCTGGCTTATTCCAAGCGAGGCGTTCATGTCGGGAAGGTTGTACTTGAATCCAGGCGACTGCACTTCCACCTGTGGTGATCGGCCCTGTTGATTGCGATCCCAGGCTTCGGCCGCGAGGCCGTGGAAACGGAGCCGTCGTACCTCGTCCGCAAGGGACGCGTCATCACTGACCAGAATGCCACCTTCTCCGGTGGTGATGTTCTTGATGGGATGGAGCGAGAAGATGGCATGTCCGGACTGGCCTATCTCCGTTGAGCGGTATCTGGTTCCGATCGCATGGGCCGCATCTTCGATCAGGGGAATGTCGTGCTTGTTCGCAACGGCTCGCAGCGACTCCAGGTCACAGGGAACCCCCGCGTAATGAACGGGGATGATGGCCTTGGTGCGATCGGTCACGGCTGCTTCCACCGACTCGGCGGAAACCAGCAGCGTGTCGCGATCAACATCCACGAAGACGGGCGTGGCCCCCATCAGGTGGATCATGTTGGGTGTTGAAACCCAGGTCATGGATGGTGTTATGACCTCATCACCAGGCCCGATGCCCATGGCCTTGAGGACCAGATGCATGGCAGCCGTCGCGGACGAGACCGCCACTGCCGATTGGGCACCCGTTCGATCGCAGATGGCCTGTTCAAGTTCTCCACATCGAGGCCCGGTCGTGATCCACCCACTGCGGAGGGTCTCGACCACTGCAGCGATGTCGGCATCGTCGATGGACGGGCTGCAGAAGGGCAGAAAAGCTTGGGTTGAATTGGAGCTGCTGCTCGAGTTCATGATCGCCTTATGGTACCCGAATCAGTGGTCATTCCGGCGTTTCAACACCATTCTCCGCCTGAAGAAGGACGTTATCACGCTCTGGATGCAGTTGAACATCCCCCTTCATCAGGAGAGCTGCTCCAAATAGACTCCAGATGAGTTCATAGCCTCGATAGATGATGAGCATTCCGATGATCTGATTCGGTGTCGCCAGGCCCGGCGCCGCCAGCAAGACAATGCCGAGCGCTTCCATGACCCCGACCCCCTGCCAGGTCATTGGAATCGCTGCTGCCAGGAAAAGAACCGGCACGATGGCCAGGATCACGCCCAGATCATGGTCCATCCCAAGGGAGAGACCGGCCGTGGTCGCGGCCAATGCAAGCAGGATCTGGACGACCACGGAGACGGTGATTGCGGCAGCCACGGAGACTCGATGGGATCCATAGCCATGCACGGCATTCTCTATGCGGCCCAGCAGACCTCCACCGATCATGGATTGCAGTCGGTCCAGCCTGAGCCAGGAACGCAGACCTCCGATGAAGTACAGCCCTGACAGAAGTGCGATCACCATGATCGCAAGACACGCCCAGAGTCCGATTGTGAAGGCGATGGAATCCGATGTCGCCATGAGAACGCCGGCCAGCGCCGCGAGTATCAGGAGCCCGAGCAGGCCCGTCACTCGATCGAAGACGACACTCATGACCGCGGTGACGCGATCCTCGCTCTTTCGCGATACGTACCAGGCCTTGACGATGTCTCCTCCCTCGGTGCCGGGCAGGCAGAAGTTGAAGAACGCACCGATGAAGACCAGACGAAGTGTCCTGAACCAACCCACGTTCAGACCACGACATCGCATGAGCAGCCACCAACGGGTGGCCTGCAATGGATAGACGCCGATCAACAGTATCAATCCGGTCAGCAGCAGTACCGGGGATGCCTTGGAGAACGTCGTGAGAATGCCTGGTCGATACCACTCTTTATCGAACTGGAACACCTGTGGCGATTGTGCGATTGCGTCCGGCGGAACCACTACCCCGCTCATCAACACGCTACCGACGGGCTTGACGTCCGTGATCCGGATGGATCTGACCGTCTCCGACACGTTTCCGGCTGGTCCGGATCCGTTGGCCGGAATGCGCACCGCATCATGCCAGGTGATCGCCCAGAGGACGACCGTCACACCGGCGATGACCAAGAGCAACCTGATGATGCGTAGAAGGGTGCGTGACATCTGCATCTGCATTGTATGGCAACTCTCCCGCGTCATAAGAAAGCCCGGTCTGGACGGATCCAGACCGGGCACGAAATCAACTTTGAAATTTGACTGAAGAGCGGCTTCAGGGGCTTGCCGGGGTGTTTCCCTTGCGTTGCTCCAATGCGATGGCACGCTCGACGGATTGGATCATGTAGTCGAAGGTGATCAGATCATCCGCCGGGACCATCGAACGCTGGCTTTCGAGCGTCTGAAGCAGTTTGGGCAGTTCTTCGGGGGGCATGGAAGCAATCAGTTCAAGCCCTTGTTGAACCTGTGCCAGTTGCAGATCGGTCAACTGGGATTTATCCACGAATGCTCGCTCAGCCTGTGGTTCGACCTCTTCGGGCTTCCATTCGGCGACACCGGCCAGTTCCAGGTTGCCTCTGGCCCGGACCTGAGCCGTGGACTTGCCCACGACATCGTCCATCGGCTCGACCCTGCCGCCAAGATGCTTGGCCAGGAATTCCTCGGTGATGGCGTTGAAGGCCATTCTGTTTTCCGGTCGCCGCATGCCGTGTCCCTCATCGGGGAAGACGACATAGGTGACGGGAAGATCGCGAGACTCCATGGCCTCGACGATCTGGTCGCTTTCGGAAATCTTGACGCGTGGATCGTTGGCGCCCTGTGCGATCAGCAACGGTCGCTCGATTCGATCGACATGGGTCAGTGGAGAGATGCTGTCGAGGTACGCTCTCTCGTCGAGGCCGCCGACACGCGTCTCGAACATCTGGATCATGGGTTTCCAATATGGTGGAATCGTCTCCAGAAGAGTCGCGACATGCGAGGGGCCCACGATATCGACACCTGCTGCATACAACTCCGGATCACGAGTAAGTGCCGCAAGCGTCGCATAGCCTCCATAGGAACCGCCCATGATGGCGATGCGGTCTGACTCGGCGATCTTGTTCTCGATCGCCCAGTTGGTGGCGTCCACGAGATCGTCCTGCATGGCGGCGTACCACTGTCTGTTTCCGGCATTCAGGAACGACTTTCCGAAACCCGTCGATCCCCTGAAGTTGGGGCTCAATACGGCATACCCCCTGTCGGCGAGCCATTGATGCATCGGGTTGTAGCCCCATGAATCGCGAGCCCATGGACCACCGTGTACGAGAAGGACCATCGGCGTCGGTCCTGTCGCATTCCTTGGCTTCGTGAGATACGCGGTCATGGTCAGGCCATCACGAGTGGGAATCTCGATCGCTTCCATCGGAGCGAGTTCGTACTTCTCGAGATCCGATCGATGCGAGAAGAGATAGGTGCCCTTCTGTGCATCTCGATCCCAGATCCAGTAGGTGACCGGGCCCGCATCCTGGACCACCGCAATCGTCCAGATCCGGTCGTCTCGCGTACGACTGGTGATGTTGAAATCACCCGATCCGAGTTTCCTGATCCCCTCGAGATCCGCTTCGATGGAATCGTTCAGCGGAGTCCATTCTTCCCTGAGGTAGTTGACCACGACTCCCTGTGGAGCATTCGTGATCGGATCCATGATCGAACCACTGACATCCGCCTTCTCGGAGGCGAACAGGACCGTGGCCTTGTCCGCACCACCTCGCTCGGCGGGCATCGAGACCAACGCGGCGGTATCGCGATTCCTCGAATCGATTCCGTAGATGACGTCGCCCGAATTGCTGATGCCAGTTGGCTGTGTCGTCATGGAATCCTCCATGGCGACATTCATGAATTCAAACCAGCCGTCCTTGTCCTGCATCTCGATGAGCATCCCTCCCTCGGGGGTCATCTTCATTCTTCCACGAGGACTCCATTGATCATCGAAGAAGTATCCAAGGAAGCCTTCATCGTTCTGGATGAGCTTGGTGCGTTCGCCGGTTCTCGTATTGACCATGTCGTAGTCGCTGAACTGGGGATCGCGATCGTTGATGGATACGAGGATCTCATCAGGACGATCCCGATGGATCTCGACGATACCCGCCTTGACGCCGTCGACCGGTGTCAGATCGACGACCTTGTCGTCCGCGATGGATACGACGTAGACGTGGGTGTTCTCATCACCGTTGTTGTCGCGTGAGAACAGGATCTGATCGCTGTTGTACGCCCACGTGTAACCAGGCAATGGACGATCCGTGAAGGTCGTCAACGGTCTGGCTTCACCACCTTCTCGCGACTGCAGCCAGATGTTCATCACACCCTCGTATGGGGCCAGATAGGAGATCCACTTCCCATCGGGGCTGATCTGGACGCTCACTCGCTCCGGATTGCCGAAGAGGACTTCCCTTGGAATCAAGGGAGGTTGCTCCATCTGCGTGGTTTCTGTGGTGGCAGTTCCCTTCTCCGTCTTCGCGGCGTCGTCGCCGGAGGCATACGAAGAGAACATGGGCATGCAGAGAAGTGCTGTCGTGATGATCCATCTGTTCATGGGTCGGTGCTCCTGAATAAGTGAGCCCGACAGTATGACAGATTTCCGATGGGTACCCGGCAGCCTGCCTTGTCGTCGTACCAAGGCGGCCCCAACCGCATATCAGTCGAAGATGAGTACGACCCATGCGGCAAACAACAGGAGATGGATCACACCCTGGAGCGCATTGGTCCGTCCACCGGAGAAGTTGATGATGCACAGACCGAGCGTCAGGCAGAGCAGAATCGCATCGACCGGCTCGAGTCCGAGCTGCACCGGCTCGGAGGTGATGAGTCCGATTGCCAGTACCGCCGGAATGGTCAGTCCGATGGTCGCCAGACCCGATCCAAGACTGATGTTCATGACTCGCTGAATCTTGTTCGCCTTGGCTGCGGCAACGGCGGCAAGACCTTCCGGAGACAGGACGAGAATGGCCACGACCACACCACCGATCGCCTGAGGTAGACCCGATTCATCAAGTCCATACTGGAGAACGACGGCGATCTTCTTCGCGAGCAGGACGATCGGAAGCATCGTGCACAGAAGCATGATGCCGTGATACAACGCGCTGCCTTCGAGCTTTCCATGCGAATGGTCGTCCTGGGGCTCCTCATGGACGAAGTAGTTTCGGTGGGAAAAGGCCTGAAGCCCGAGGAACACGCCGTAGATTCCCAGTGCCGCCACGGTCAGGAAGATGGCGACGGTCGTGGAATGGGAGGCATCCCGCGTGGATTCGGTCCAGGTCGGAAGGATCAGACCCAACACGGCCAGGACGAGGATCAGCGACAGATAGGATCCGGCGCTGCGAAGATTGAACGACTGCTCTCGATGGAAGATCCCTCCGATGAGCAGACATATCCCGATGAGCCCATTCAGCACCAGCATGAGAACGGCGAACATCGTGTCGCGGGCGAGTGTCGGGTTGTCCGCACCGACGATCATCACCGAGGCGATCATCGCGACCTCGATGCTGATAACCGACAGCGTGAGAATCAATGTTCCATAGGGTTCACCGAACTTGTGGGCAAGCCATTCCGCATGTCTCACGACCGAGAACGACGAGATGAGGATGACGATGAACAACCACCCGAAGACCAGACCGCCCCGGAGCGGCGTGAAGGGTTGCGCCAGAAGATCCCCATTGGTCGTGAAGATGACCAGGGTCGCGACTGCTATGACGAACGCAAATTCCCGCCGAAACCAGCTGAGCACGATTCAAGTCTCCTCATGAAGAGACTGGATCCTATCAAGCTGAAGAGTTGTTTTCAGAGCAGGTGGAATCAACGTCCCTGAACGGTCTTGGGCTCCATGAAGACCTTCGGTTCGGGGAATTCAGCTATGTACAGCTGTGATGAATCCTCTTTGCGTTTGCTCGTCCAGATCATCAAGCTCGAGTCTTCGTTGAACGCCGGCAGACCATCGAACCCACGACTGTTCGTGACTCTGGCTCTTCTGGTCCCGTATCGAGTGGGTCGACCTTCCTCGAGATTGCCGGGATCGGCGTCCACGATGAATATCTCGTAGTTGTAATGACCTTCTTCACTGGTCGCATAGACGAGGCTTCGTCCATTCGAATGCCAGAAGGGAGCCCAGTTGACGAATTCATTGTCCGTCACCTGTATCTCACGAT
Organism: Phycisphaerales bacterium UBA3158; assembly: GCA_002364555.1. Lineage (GTDB taxonomy): Bacteria > Planctomycetota > Phycisphaerae > Phycisphaerales > SM1A02 > UBA1668. Next base: position 6,911 of record DEYM01000034.1, read on the forward strand.
CGATTCCGGTGATCGCTCCAGAATCGTCGAAGGCGAGTTCGCTCACGAATATCTGGAGGTGATCGTCCTTCTTTCTGTCAGATCGATAGCAGATGCGCTTTCCATCCGGCGAGAAGAAGGGTCCTCCGTCGTAACCGGGGGCCATGACGAGATCGACTCGGTTTCCCGTCTCGATATCAGTAACGAAGATGTCTCCATCGCCTGACTCGAGTGACGTGTACAGAAGATGCCGACCATCGGGACTGATGGAGCATTCCGCCTGGTAGTTCTTCTCGTCACCTTCTATGAGGCGAAGTGCCGGTGGCATGGCACCGTCGATTCTGGCCTCCACGATTCTCATCTCGGGAGGGAATTCCCAGCGATAGTCCCTCGAGTCCCTCTGGTAACCGGGTGCGGGTGCATCATCGGGCGCCTCGATCGTGGAAGCGAAGATGACCCGATTCAACTGGGTCGGATGGAACCATCCGCACGTGTTGGCGGCGTTCTCCGGACTGATGCGACGGATGTTCTCCAACGTCCATCGTGGTGATGAATCCTCATGCGTCACCAGATCGCCCAGATACATGCCGTAATGGAGATCGGGCTCCTGCCCCTCCGGAGGAACCGGGACCCCCTGGAAGATGACCATTGATCCATCCGGAGAAATGTAGGATTCCCCCGCCTTGACGAACTGACTGGCCCTCGTCAGTTGACAGGCATTCCTGAAGCCCACGATCTCGCCGGACCCCATGGTCAGATCCATGTCGTCATCCCCTCCCGGGGGCTCGTGCACCGCAATCATCATCAGAACTATCAACCACGTAATCATGAGTACTCCTGGAATCTATCTGTGGTCATCGAACTGGCATCCAAAGGTGATGAGTGATGACATGATTGGAAAAGGATGCGATGGGTTCGTATACGAACAAGAATCGACCGGGGATCACGAGGATTCCGGGAGATTATCCAGAATATCCTCCAGCATGGTCCGGAGAGCCTTCACGACGGTTTCCTGATCGTCCCTTGAGATCTCCAGAGCCCATCTGGCGGCCGCCACCCTTCGTTTTCCCGGTTTCTTCTGCCCGGACATCGACGCTGTGAAATTATCGATCTGGTCGGCCAATTTGATGGCTCTGCCCTGCCAGGGGCCATCGATCAGTTGCTGCTTGTAGGCGGGCTCCCGGATCGGCTCGGGCATTCGATGGTCCTTGCTCATGACTCCGACCCAGTCGGCGACATCCTGTCCGAACACCTCTGAAACGTCATCGTGATCGGCCGGCGTGTCCTCGATGACATCGTGGAGATAGCCGGCTGCAAGCAGCTCGTTGTCACCACCCGCCCTGGCGAGTAGAGACGCGACTCTGGCAGGATGTTGAAAGTACGGAGAGCCGTCCTTTCGAACATGACCATGATGAAACTTGGCGGCCATGGAGGCCGCCTTCACGACGATATTCCAGTTGCTGGACATGTCTACAGTCTACAGGGCAATGGTTTCGCCGGCTGCCATGATGTCGACCGACGCCTTGGTTGGACAGAACTTCGAGACATCGACCTCGATCGGCGGCCATGTGTTGTAGTGGATCGGTACCACACGGGGCGCTCCGATCAGATCGGCGGCACGCGATGCCATCTCGGGACCCATGGTGAAACGATCACCAATGGGAATGAGAGCCACGTCGGGCTTGTACATCTCGCCGATGAGTGACATGTCGCTGAAGATGTCCGTATCCCCACAGTGATAGATCGTCTTCCCCCCAACATGAAGCATCAGGCCAGCGGGCATTCCCATGTACCGCCCCTGATAGCTGCTTGAATGAATGGCCGCGGTGAAGGCGATCCAGTTGCCGCCACCGATGTCGATGCGGCCACCATGGTTCCCGGGTTCGGTCTTCTCTATTCCCTGTTCCGAGAAGTAGGTCGCCAATTCGTAGTTCGCGACCAGTACCGCGTCGTTCGATTTGGCTATCTCGAGCGTGTCGCCAACATGGTCCTCGTGACCGTGCGTCAAGGCGACATGGGAACATCGAACCTCTGATGGCTTGATCGTCGCCGATGGATTGCCGGTCAGGAATGGATCGACCGCCACGGAGACGTGATTGTCCGAGATCTGGAAACCGGAATGGCCGAAGTACGTCAGTGTGCAGGTCATGTGTTCTCTCCGGAACATGGAGAGGCATCCGGAAACGAGATGCCTCGATTAGTCTTCACTGGATCGATTGGGCGACCACTTCGCGCGTATCGCCTTGATCTCCTCGATCCCACCTATGAAGATATCAACAAGCTCTGGATCGAAATGTGAACCTGATTCCTCTCTCAGCAGAGCGAGAATCCGCTCGTCATCCCAGGCCTCCTTGTAGGAACGCTGGGAACCAAGCGCATCGAACACGTCTGCGATGGCGACGATTCTCGCGAACAACGGTATCTCGTCGCCTTCACGACCATTTCGAATCGGTGTCGTCGGAAACACCAGGTATCCATTGTCATCTCGAACCAGAGTCTCTCGACCGGGATATCCGCTTCCATCCCAACGTTCATGGTGACCGCGCACCACCTCGGCGGCCGCTTCGTCGTATCCCGAGAGAAGTTCGTCGAACAACGCCTCGTCCACCATCGTGTGGCCCTGCATGGTCGCGAATTCCTCGTCGTCGAGCTTGCCCGGCTTCTTCAGGATCATGTCCGGTACTGCGACTTTTCCGACATCGTGGAGCATCGCGGCGATTCGCAGCTTGTCTCGCTGCAGTTCGCGTTCCTCCATGCTGAGTCCGTGCCGCTGTGCCCACTCGCCGAAGATCACCAGTGCGTATTCGGCAACCCGGTTCGCGTGAGCCCCCGTCTCCGACGGGTCCCGCAATTCAGCCATGCGGATCATCCTGAGGATCATCGAACGCGTCAGCTGCGCATTCTGCATCGAGACCGATGCCATCGAGGCGAAGTGCCGGATGGCGGTCTCGTCGTCCGCATCGAACTGATCACGGGACGTTCCGTCTGGATGGCATGGATTGATCAGCTGAAGAACACCCATGACCTGTCCGGTCGCTCCGATCAGTGGCGCAGCCAGAATGGATTTCGTGCGGTATCCGTTCTCCTTGTCGAACGTGTCGTTGAATGCGTAGGGCGTATTCCCGTCGAGCTCGTAGGCATCACGTATGTTGGCCACCTCGCCGGTCTCGGCCACCCATCCGACGATGCTCTTGTGATCGATCCCGATCTCCACGGCCGACCGCCTGAAACTCTCGGAGAAATCGGTGCCATCGAACGTTCCGTTCTGGGCATGGGTTATGCGGAGTCTGTCCGCATCCACGAGATAGCTGGCTCCGGCGTCCGCCACGAGTATTCGTCTTGCTTCGGTGAGCAGCCTCTCCATGAGAATGTCGATGTCCTGGATTCTGGCCAGTTCATTGCCAAGCATGGCGATGGAGCGGAGACGACCACGCTGTTCGCTCACATCCGATTCCAGCGAGACGTTCATGGCCTGAAGCGAACGATTCGCCTCGTCCAGGGCAACGGCTTGTTTCTGGAGTCTGGTGGCCATCAGTCTCAGTTGCTTTTCGGCGATGGCCTTGGCGGCAAGCGCCCTGAGGCGTGCGACGAGCTCGAGTCGATCAGGCATCTTGACGAGGAAATCACTGGCGCCGTTTTCAAAGGCATCCACCTTCCGGTGCACATCGGATTCACTACTGAGGATGATGATCGGAATATCTCGGGTCGATTCATCCGATTGAAGACGTCTTGTCAGCTCGAGTCCGTCGATCCCGGGCATGACCAGATCGACGAGGAGGACATTGGGTTGCCGTGTGCGAATCCTGTCCAATGCTTCAGTGGGATCCATGATCGGCTCGAGCGTTATGTCCTCGTCACCGGACAGCATTCGTCGCACCGCCTCGCCGACGATCATCTGGTCATCGACGAGGATGACATGGATTCCCTGCTCGTGTGGTTGTTCCGGCGTCATGTTCCCTCTTTCCTTGGAAGCGTCAGCTTCGCCACCAGAGAGGTCCAGCCTGTCTGATGGGAGGCTCCACAGCCCCTTCCGGTATCACCATCGAAGAACTCGTGGAAGTTGATCCTGTCACGGAACATCGGGTTCATCTGCAGCATCTCGTTGTCGCCATGAAACGGCCTTGTTCCATCCTTGCTCGTCGTGAACAGACCCAGCAGCCTTCGACGAAGTTCATCCGCCACCTCTCCGAGAGTCATCATGGTACCCGAGCCGGTTGGGCATTCCACCTTGAAATCATCTCCGTAGAAATGCTGATAGAGCTGGAGCGATTCGATGATCAGGAAGTTCACCGGAAACCAGACCGGACCTCGCCAGTTCGAATTGCCACCGAAGAGTTCGCCATCCGATTCAGCTGGCTCATAGCCGACTTCCAATCGAGTCTCGCCGTCCTCGTACACGTATGGATGATCGAGATGGTACTTGGACAGAGAGCGTATTCCGTAGGGAGACAGGAACTCGTCGGGATCCAGCATCCTCGAGAGAATCCTGTTCAGACGATGCTTGCGAAGCATGGCCAGAAGCATCCTTGAGTCGTCTCCGGGCTCCTCCCATCGCGATATGAGACTCGTCAGTTCGGGCCTGTTGGTGTTCAGCCACCAGGCCCGTTGTGCGAACTCGGGCAATGTCTCGAGCATCGACGCATGCAGGACCTCGACGGCAAACAGTGGGATCAAACCGACCATGGAACGGATTCGCATGGGCTCGGTCGTTCCATCCGGAAGGCGCAGCATGTCGTAGTAGAACCCGTCCTTCTCATCCCAGAGCCCATCGCCATCGCTTCCCGCGTTGTTCATCGCGTAGATGATGCGGAGGAAGTGCTCGAAGAACTTGGATGCAATGTCCTGATAGGCGGGCCGATGCTGGGCCAGCTCCATCGATATGCGCATGAGATTGAGTGCATACATGGCCATCCAGCTGGTCCCGTCGGCCTGATCGAGGTGACCACCATCCGGCAGTGGTTGACTGCGATCGAACACGCCGATGTTGTCGAGACCGAGAAAACCACCTTCGAAAATGTTGAGATTGTCGTCGTCCTTGCGATTGACCCACCATGTGAAGTTGATCATCAGCTTGTGGAAGACCGCCTCGAGAAACTCCAGATCACCCTCGTCCCCACGTTGCCGACGATCGATCGTGAAGACGCGCCATGCGGCCCACGCGTGCACCGGCGGATTGACATCGCCGAATGACCACTCGTAGGCGGGTATCTGTCCATTGGGATGCATGTACCACTCTCGTGTGAAGAGTCTCAATTGCTTCTTCGCGAGTGCTGCGTCGATCTCCACCATGGTGACGCAATGAAACGCCAGGTCCCAGGCTGCAAACCAGGGGTATTCCCATGAGTCCGGCATCAGGAGGATGTCACTGCTGTTGAAGTGTCGCCATTGATGGTTGCGACCCTTCGATCTGGATTCGGGTGGCTGCGGTTCCGCGGAATCGCCCTCGAGCCATTGCTTGACGTCGTAGCAGTAGAACTGCTTGGTCCAGAGCATCCCCGCCAGTGCCGATCTGTGGATGCCCTTCCATTCCGGGTCCGCTATCCCTTGCTCAAGCGTCTCGTAGAACTCGTCCGCTTCCGCTCGTCTCGAATCCACGATTTCATCGAATGACTCGAATGGGGACTCCATTTCGAATCGTCCGATTCTCACGCGAATCACATGTGTTCCACCCGAGGGTATCTCGACGTGGATCCGCCCAGCGGCCTTGGTGCCGCTTCCCTCCGTATTGATCGCGTCAACCTGCTTGTCGACGACGTACCGGTTGAATCCATCCTTGAAGAATCCCGTGACATCCTCGTTCCACATGGCCTTCGGATTGGTGTCGTTTTCACAGAAGAGAAGTTCATCCGGGGATTCGATCGCCCATGTCCAATCCGGAAATTCCGGATGATCGATGTCGATCGAATCCGCACCTGTTCGTCTCAGTTCCGGACGCTGGGCCTGATCCGTCCAGGACCATGTGTTTCGAAACCAGATCTGCGGAAGGACGTCGATGCCAGCCGACTGTGGTCCACGGTTGTGCACCTCGATCCGCATGAGCATGTCCTCGGTACCGCATTTCGCGTATTCCACGACGACATCGAAGAAACGATCCTCATCCATGATGCCCGTGTCGATCAGTTCGAACTCGCGATCCTTCGATGTACGGCTGGCGTTTTCCTTCAACAGCCTTTCATATGGAAAGGCCCCGTGCGGATATCGATACGTCATGCGCTGATAGGCGTGACTCGGTACGGCATCGTCGTGCCAGTACAGTTCCTTGACGTCTTCACCGTGATTGCCCTGGGCATTCGTCAGACCGAAGAGTCTTTCCTTGAGGATCGGATCCCGACCATTCCAGAGTCCGACCGAAAGACACAGCCGGCAATGTCGGTCGCAGAAACCGGCGATTCCATCCTCACCCCATCGATAGGCCCGGTGCCTGGCGTCATCGTGAGGAAAATACTCCCAGGCCGATCCATCAGGACTGTAGTCCTCGCGGACGGTCCCCCATTGTCTATCCGATAGATAGGGTCCCCACATCCGCCATGGACATTGGACGACATCATCGGACATCTGAATCGGTTCAAGGGACATCGTTGGATCTGGCTCCTGCATTGCATCTCCCTCGAATCATGTCAGGCGAAGACGACCGCACGTCCCGCATGAATGACCACACGATCCTCCAGATGCCAGCGAACCGCTCTGGCCAGGACGGTCCGCTCGATATCCCGACCCTTTCGGACCATGTCCGCCACCGAATCCTTGTGGGTGACACGGATCACACCCTGCTCGATGATCGGACCCGCATCGAGTTCTGCCGTCGCGTAGTGAGCCGTGGCTCCGATGAGCTTGACCCCCTTTTCATGCGCCTGATGATAGGGACGGCCACCGGCGAAGGCTGGCAGGAACGAATGATGGATGTTGATGATGCGACCGGGGTACCGCTCCACGAAGACGGGGCTGAGCACGCGCATGTATTTGGCGAGTACGACGAGATCTATGTCGTTGGCCTCAAGCAGCGAGAGTTGTCGTGATTCGGACTTCGAATCACCGGATTCATCGACTTCGACATGATGGAACGGGACATCGAATCGCTCGGCCACCTGCTCGAGATCCGGATGGTTCGAGATGATCAGGGATATCTGGCACTGCAATGAACCATCTCGTTGAAGCAGCAGGAGATCATGAAGACAGTGGTCTTCACGCGACACGAACACGGCCACCTTTCGTCGCGCATGACCCCAGTGGATCCGCCAGTCCATCTGGAACTGATCGGCGAGTTCCTGCAGGGCGTCATGAACCTCTTCGGGTTCGGGATTCAGGGAAGGCCATGAGACATGCACTCTCTGCAGGAAGGTCCTCCCCTTGATATCCGTGTACTGGGATGCCTCGAGAATGTTCCCGCCCACCTCATCGAGCGTGGCGGTCAATCTGGCCACGATGCCCGGTCGGTCGGGGCTGGAGACCAGAACAACCGCTTCTGTGGGCACATCGACACTTGAGGGATCGGTAGACATGGCGCGATCATACGGACGAGCCGATGTTTTCGCACGGCTCGGGGCTCAGCATTCAAATGCGCGTTGCAGCCAGACCAGGAGATCACCCAGATCATCGAACACCGCCATGGGCGGTGGTGTTGCATCGGCGATGTCCCTGCCGTGGTTGTAACCGAGCCGAACACCGATGAAATCGGCACCGGCGGCGAGCGCTGCGGCGGAATCGACTTCGGAATCACCGATCATCCAGGCGGAGCCGGCATGGCATGATTCCATGGCCTCCTGGAGCATCGAGGGATCTGGCTTGCGCAGCCTGCCCTCGCGTTCGCCGATGACGACATCCATCGGCAATCTGCTTGACCAGTGATCCATCAGTACCTGAGCATGTCGATCCGGCTTGTTGGTCACGATGGCGGTCCTGACACCTCTGGAACGAATCCATTCCAGCAGTTCGGTCGCATGATCGAAGACGATCGTGTTGTCCATGCAGCAATCGGCATAGTGTTCGTGGAATTCTCGGTAGTAGGAATCCAGCAGTGTTTCGTCCGGCAACTCGCCCCTTGCCTGCGCTATCGACTTTCCGACCAGGATCCTGCTTCCATCTCCAACCCAGTTTCTCACTTCCGACTCCCGCTGCGATCCAAGATCGTGGGCAGACAGCATTCGGTTGATCGCTTCGGTCAGATCAGGGACCGAATCGATCAATGTCCCATCCAGATCGAAGAGGATTGCTTCAGGCAGTTCCATGATCTTCCCTGTCCTGCACAGTGGAGAAGGATTCGGGACGAGCTCCCCTGGACAGGGAGGGCATCATGAAGAACAGACTGATGCTGATGATGGCCGCCATGATGCCGGTGATCAGGAACCATGTCTCGGGATGTGATCCGACCTTGATTGCCATCAGGCCATAGAGACCCGCTGACATGCTCATGGTCACATAGCATGAGAAATTCGCCGTTCCAAGACACCGTGCCCGGAATCCGGGCACTGGCATGTGCTGGAGCAACGCCAGGATCGGAACGACGTAGACGCCCGCCGCAAGTCCTATCAGACCAAGGGTGACGAGTATCCAGATGTATGGAAGCTGGAGGATTCCGAGAACGAAGAATCCTATGGTCATGCCCACTGCCCCCATCGGTATGAAACGAACGACGATGAAGCGACCCGAGAAGATCCCGACAATGCCGCCTCCGGTCGCAACACCCAGGGTGGCCGCGCCAAGCATGTAGCTCACCTGGCTGTCGGAGAGCTCGAGTGGCGCCTTGTACTCCGGAATGATCACGATGATCAACGACGCCACGAGGTAGAACAGGCACCAGGCGAAGACGGCGGTCATCAGTGGTGTCCTGCGTATGTCTCCGAACGTTCTCCAATAGGTCTTGAAGCCGTTGAACGACATCTTCAGATCGGGTCTGGCCGCTGGTGCGCGGGGAATCATGAACGTGATGAGGAAACTGAAGGTCGCGATGACGACCATCACGATTCCCACGAATACGGTCCCGCTTATTCCGACGTCAGCTCCGTAATCGAGAAGAATCCCGGAAAGTGAGAGGCCGGCGACGATGCAGGCGTTTGTCAGAAGGCTGAGAAGGCCATTGGCCCTGCTGAGGTTTCCCGAGGAGACGACTTCGGGAACGGATCCGTACTTGGCGGGAGAGAAGAAGGCGCTCTGGGATGCCAGAAGGATCAGAATCACGAACGCGAACCATGGACTGTCCATCCACATCGCGAGAACGACGAAGCAGGCCAGAATGATTTCCACGAATCTGGTGAGAACGATGATTCTTCTTTTCGAATACCGATCCGAAAGCAGGCCGGTGAATCCCAGCAGGAGAAGAAACGGTACGTAGACCATGAGTGTGACCCAGCCTGTGCCGCCTGAGCCCAACGAGCCTCCCCAGGCACTTCCAGAGACGACCAGCAGCATCAGGGTTCCCCGATACAGATTGTCGTTCAGAGCACCACAGGCCATGGTCAGAAGCAGGGAGATGAATCCGCGGTTGCCGATGCCCTTCTCGAGCGGTTTGATTGTTCCCATCTCTTTCATATGCCCAAGCCTATACGGTCGTCAGCCTTGACGCCGGAGACGTCAGGCCCGATGCTTGTTCGGACCCGCTCAACGGCAACCGAATGTTTCAGCTAACAAACAGGCATCTGAAGGAAATCATTGATTATGAACAATGAAAAGGCATTTCATCTTCTCCGAAACCCGCTCCTGAACAAGGGCAGTGGATTCACCGCTGAAGAAAGACAGGCGGAGAGCCTTGAAGGCCTGTTGCCAACATCGGTCGAGACACTGGAGACCCGCGTTGGAAGAGCTGCTGCTCAATGTGACGCCTGTCCCGATGATCTCGCCAGATATGTGTTCCTCGCACATCTGCAGGATATCGATGAGACCCTCTACTTCGCGCTTCTCACATCGAAGCCCGACAAGTACATGCCTCTGGTCTACACCCCCACCGTGGGTGATGCCTGTCTCAAGTTCGGAGACATCTTCCGCGCCACGCGCGGCCTCTATCTGAATCTGGAGATGAAGGGTCGGATCGAGTCGATACTCGGGAACTGGAGTGAAAAGGATGTCCGGTTCATCGTGGTGACGGACGGCTCCCGCATCCTCGGCCTTGGAGATCTTGGTGCCAACGGCATGGGTATCCCAATCGGGAAGCTCGCGCTGTATTCGGCCGCCGCCGGTGTGCCGCCTCAGTTCACGCTTCCGATCATGCTCGATGTCGGAACCGATACCCAGGAATACATCGACGATCCCTACTACATGGGGGTGAAGCAGGCCAGACCCGACAACGACACCTACTATGAATTCCTCGATGAATTCACGGATGCCGTGCAGAAGGTGTTCCCCGGCTGCTGCGTTCAGTTCGAGGACTTCAACATCCATCATGCCGAACCGCTTCTCGAGAAGTATCACGACAAGTTCTGCATGTTCAACGACGACATCCAGGGTACGGCTGCCGTGGCCACGGCCGGCATCTACACGGCCTGTCGAGCCAAGGGCGAGAAGATGAGTGATCAGAGAATCCTCTTCCTCGGAGCCGGTTCCGCCGGCTGCGGCATCGGGAATCTGATGGCTGAAGCCATGCAGTCGGAGGGCATGGACAAGGAAACCGCCTTCTCGAAGATCCGCCTGTTCGACATCGATGGACTGCTCACGAAAACCAGGGCCGATTCGCTCGAGGCATTCCAGATACCCTTCGCTGCAGACCATGAACCCACCAAGGATTTCGTGGGAATGATTCGAAGCTTCAAGCCGACGGCCATCATCGGTGTATCCACTGTCCATGGAGCCTTCAACGACGATGTCATGAAGGCCATGTGTGAAATCAACGATCGACCGATCATCTTCCCCTATTCCAATCCGACCAGTCACAGCGAATGCACGGCCGAAGAGGCCTACAAGGCCACGGATGGAAAGGTTCTCTTTGCCAGCGGCAGTCCATTCCCGATACTCGAGGTGAATGGAAAGGACATCGAACCCTCCCAGGGGAACAACGTCTACATCTTCCCGGCGATGGGTCTGGCCGTCTATGCGACGAAGGCCAAGCGTGTGACCGAGCCGATGTTCCTCACCGCGGCGAAGGCGCTCGCCGAAACGCTCACGGAGAAGGAACTGAAGAGCGGACTCCTCTATCCGCCACGCGATCGAATCAGGGAGGTGTCGGCGCATGTGGCCGCGAAGGTCGCCGAGAACATCTTCGATGCGAATCTGGCATCGGTGGATACGCCCTCGGATGTGCCCGCCTTCATCAAGGAACACACCTATGTCCCGAGCTATGCTCCACACGAGGTGATAGGCTGAACGTCAGGCCTGAACGAGGGACTGGTCACGGAATACCCGGGAACAAGGTCTGAAACATGTCCGGCATTCTCCAACTGGATTCAATCAGTGGATCGTCTCGAGTCCAACAGAGGCTCGTGCCGCCCGCCCAGATCCTCATGGGCAGGAGTCGCGAGTGCGATGTAGTGGTGGCCTCCCCACAGGCCTCGCGACAACATGCACAGGTATGCTGGGAACCCAAGGAGAGCAACTGGTTCCTGAGTGATCTGGGATCACGTTCAGGGACCACGCTCAACGGTGAGCGGATTCCCGCAGGTAGACCGTGTGTCATTCGAAAAGGCGATCGGATTGGTCTTCCGGATCTGGTCATGCAGGTACGCGATGCCCATGACGGATCGACGATCGCTGAATCGATTCGTCGAATCCACGTGGAGGGAGAGCTCAGCTCGAACGAATCAATCGACTTCTCCCCCGTCGAACTGGCCCAGGATCTCGATGGCAACAGACTGGCGACACTGCTCGAATTCAGTCGTGAACTCCATGACGCCGGTGATGAGGATCGGCTGTATGCCGCGATTCTCAATGGCATCAAGAAGGGTACTTCTCTCGAGAACGCGGCCATCGTCTCGAGGATGGATCTGGACGGTGGTATCGAGATGCATGCTGCCATGGGCGCACTGGCATCGGCCGGCCCCGAACGATTCAGTCGAACCCTGCTCCGTTCCGCGACCAACGGAATCCCGGGCCGGTATCTGGCTTCGGGCGAAATGGTCGCGGAGAGTCTCGAACGGCTTCCTGTTCAGGCGGCGGCCTGTGCACCCCTGATGACCCGTGACTCGGCAGCAGCCTGTCTCTACGTGGATGGTACGGATGCCACGATCCCCGACGAACAGCTTCGCGGCGACATGGATTTCATGATCGCCTTGGCGCAACTGGCCTCCGTTGCCATGTCGAATCTGGCAAGGTCGGACCTGGAGAGACGTTTTTCAGAAGCTCGGAACCAGTTGTTCGAGGGAACGGTTCGAGCGATGGCGGCCGCCATCGATGCGAAGGATCCCTATACCAGAGGTCATTCCGATCGTGTCTCATGGCTTTCCGGTGAACTGGCGCGTGAACTCGGGCATGATGACCGGGGGATCGAGGTGGCCCGGGTCTGTGGACAGGTCCATGATGTCGGGAAGATCGGTGTTCCCGAAGCTGTTCTATCGAAGCCGGGTCGGCTGGATGACGAGGAATTCGACCTCATCAAGCAGCATCCCGACATCGGCTTTCGAATCCTCAAGGACATTCCCGGAATGGGAGAGCTGCTGGGGGGTGTGAGACATCACCATGAAAAATGGGATGGCAGCGGGTACCCCGTCGGCCTGGAAGCAGATGCCATTCCCGAGCTGGGTCGATTGGTCGCCGTGGTCGATGCCTTCGATGCGATGAGGTCGGCGCGAGCGTACCGAGATGGTCGCAACAGTGAAACCGTCCGCGCAGAAGTCGAACGATGCGCCGGGACCCACTTCGATCCGGACATGGCGGCCGCGTTCCTCAAGATCGATCTGACCCATTACGACGCCATGCTTGCCCAGACACAGGCGGACAATCAGCCTCCCGAAGGCACCGCCTGATAGACGAACAGTCTGTAGCTCGACTTCGAATTCGACGATCCATCCGCTTTCTTCGGTGAAGAGAGCCTGGCTTTCACGGACATCGGAGCATCGGCATCGAGTGCCACGAATGGGTACCAATCCGGCTGCATGTCCTCGGCCAAGGTGTCACCATTCTCGTTCATGACAACCATGTGGAGATGTTCGTGCTCCGGACATATCCCCACGATGAACCATTGACCGGCCGAGCTCAGGGACAGATTCCTGGAGGCGCTTTGACCCTCAGAGTCATTTTCCAGTGAACCCTGGAACTGCTGGGCCAGTTTCTCGTTGAAGGATCGACCCCCACTTCGTGATAGATCGCGAATCCAGCGACGTGCCGCTGCCTTGGCGACGGTATCCGGGGTCGACGGAGCGATATCGGCGGACCTGAGTTCATAGGATATGGAGCCATTGATGTCACTGCCTCCGACTGCCGCCTTGATGGTTCCGCTTCTCTGGGCCTTGAAGGCGATCGCCTTCAGGTTGGGCTTGATGTTCATCACATTCACGGAGCGGATGCCGTTCTCGCCTTCCGTGATCTTGACACCGACGGTGCCGTCGCCCTCGACGGCGAGAAGATAGTCACGACCGGCTTCCACACGCATCTCGATCTGCTTGCCGTACATCTGTGCACCAAGCGCATCTCCGGCACCCATCGCCAGAGGATTGATGTTGAGTGAGTTCAGGGGAAATCGCTCGGCGCTCACCTCTGTGGATCCGGTGACGATCTCGTCTTCGGATGCGGTGCTGATCATGTTCTCCCAACTGGAAACGAGATCGTCCAGTCCGGGTTCGCGATTCTCGATCTGCCCGGAGGCGTACAACGTGCCTATCTGATCCTGCCAGCGATCGGATCTTCTAGTCTGCATTGTGGCCAGATCCGGGGATGACAATTCATCCAGAAGAGTCGATCTCTGTGCGAAGTTCACGCTGGCGGCGTTTGGAATGCGTTTACCGCCGACGACCATGAAGTTGACCGCGCTCAGAAGTCCGACGACCTCGCCATCGGAGTTGATCAGTGGACTTCCACTTGCGCCGCCAGTTGCCGGAAGCGAGTGCTGGAGGAGTAGTCCATCGGCGCCTTCCTCAGGAGCATTGAAATAGTTGGTGATCGCCGTGATGCGCCCGATCTGGGATTGGGGAACCGGCTTGTTGAGATTGACGCCACCAAGCGCCATGTTCTCGACCGGATAGCCGACGTATCCAACCGGATCGCCTGCCTTGAGGCCATCCTGACTTTCCAGATCCGCCAGAACCAATGGTGATCCGAGATCCGCATCCTCATCGACATAGATGAACCCGACATCGGCCGCGATGCCGGCGGACCGGATCGGATCGGAATCCTTGACCGCATTGATCTGCATCGGCACGTAGTCGGTCCAGAGATCGGCGAATTCGTCGTAGCCGGGATGGCTTTTCGAGGCGATCGCCTTGAACTCCTTCTCGCCGGCCATGCTTCTGAGAATCACTTCCTGGCCATCGGCAAGCTGTTCCACACGCTCCGCGACATGCGCGTTGGTGGCTAGACGACCCTTGCCCGATACCCATGCGGTACCGAAGGGTTCCTCGCTGCCATCCGGATTTCTCAGGACGACAAGATAGGTCGATCGACTTGCCTTCTCGAGTGCCGCAGGAAGATCGGCTCCCATTGCGGACATGCTCTCGGAGAGATCCTCGACCGTCTCGGTATTGATCGCCTGAGTGTCCTCGAGATCCTGAACCTCGCCGCTGAAGCTGAAGTACAGAACACCGATGACGACGATCAGCAGTGCGCCGATGAGGATTGCCACACCTGCCACCTGTCCACTTTGCTGGGCATTCGCCCGCACCTCCTCGACATCGGAGGTCGTCGCGGCTGTGGCGGATCGTCGGTGGAGTTGTTCGGGATCGATACCCTGCTGCATCGTCGCGGCCATGTCATCGGCACGAACAGTCATGACCCTGAGCTTCGGTCCACCTGGTCCGATCTGGATGACGCAGTCTTCAGGAATCGCCTGGACCGTATCCATCAGGTTGCCTTCGAGCGTGACCTTCTTTTCAGCGGCCATCTCCATGTAGTAGCGACCACGGACCCTGCTCAAGGTGCAGTGTTCCCGACCGACGGTTGTCACGTCAGGAGGAATGACGACCTTGCAGCGTTGTGGATCGCGTCCAATCTGAATGGAATCGATGTCATCGCCAAACTCGAGAATCTCGCCAGACCGTGCGCCGTCCAGAAATTCGATCTTCAAAGCCATGGTTGCTTCCTTTCCCCGAGGATGGCTCATGGGCCCCCCCGGGATCAACCTCAAATAGTACAGACGACCGGCGATCCGACCACCATGGCTCATGAGCCAATGGGGATTCAGGATGAGAATCCATCGGAATCATCTGTCACTCAAATTTGACCCGCTTTTTGATCAAGACACTCCAGATCTGGTTTATTTCTCATCTTTGCGTCCGATATCCCCTCCCAGACATCCAATAAGCCGCTCCGGTGTCAAACGAACAGCCGCTAGGATTCCCTCCATGCACGTTCTGGATCAACTCCGAGGAATGCTGGAAACGGCCGGTGTCGGGTTTCGCCTCCTTGAACATGAACCCACATTGACCTCCCGGGACTCGGCTCGAGTCCGGGGCGAACCGCTCGAGATCGGAGGCAAGGCCATTGTGATCAAGGCTGACCAGGACTATCACCTGATCGTCATGAGTGCCGCATGTCGCCTCGGGTCATCTCGTCTCAAACGCGCGTTGAAAGCTCGCAAACTCAGATTCGCGACCATGGACGAGTTGTTCGATCTGACCGGGCTCGTACCGGGAAGCGTGCCACCATTCGGACAACCCGTTCTTCCACTGACTCTGCATGTGGACAGCAGTGTCATGAAACAGTCCAGGATCGCCTTCAACGCCGGTTCACTCACCCATTCCATCATCATGAGCCGAGATGACTGGTATGACATTACTGGGAGACCGCCGATCATCGACGTGACCGATTCCGACGATCAATGATGATTCATCATCGTTCAAAGGATTTTCGTACTATGACACAATCGAAGTTGAATGGTTTTTCTTACAACATCAAATGGAGCAAACTAGATGTCAAACACCGCTGAAAACACGCAGCTACTCAAGTTCTTTGCGCAGATCATGCAGGGACTCGGATACGTCATCATCATCATTGGAGCCGTCGTTCTGATCGCGACTCTCATCGGGGAATTCGCCAACCTGGGTGGTGCAGATGAGGAAACGAAGGCAGTTGAATGGATGGAAGTCATAGAGAGTGGCGTAATACTTCTGTATGGCATGATGGTGGCAGCTATCGGTCAGGTTCTCACCTGCATCCGATCGATCACGATCAATGTGGACAAGATGGCCAACAGCAACTGAAATGCCACTTCATGAATGGGCCCGGTGGG
>DEYM01000034.1:23345-23958 GCA_002364555.1 Phycisphaerales bacterium UBA3158
TGGTGCAGATGAGGAAACGAAGGCCATTGAATGGATGGCCGTTCTGGAGAGTGGCGCAATACTTCTGTATGGCATGATGGTGGCAGCCATCGGTCAGGTTCTCACCTGCATCCGATCGATCACAATCAATGTGGACAAGATGGCCAACAGCAACTGAAACGTCACTTCATGAATGGGCCCGGTGGGACTCGAACCCACACGCCCCGAAGGGCTGCGGCTTTTAAGGCCGCTGCGTCTGCCAATTCCGCCACGGGCCCACCGCAGTGTAGAGCGACCGGACCGTGCGGCATAGATCTGTAGAGCAGTTTCTACTCACCGAGGCAGGCTCCTTGAAACCAGTCCGATTCATAAATGGGTTGATCCTCCTCCTGGCAGTAACCAGCTGCCGGGAGGAGGCGCACCCGTTCCATGATTCGACCCAGTGGGAAATGGACAAGACGATCAGCAGTCTTGTGGAGATTCTCGAGACTCAGAACGCGCTTCTTGAACAGCTTCACGCCGCCACGCCGATTCCACCGAGCATCGCCATGGATCTGTGGTCCTTGACCGTCGATGAATCCGAAATCGGGTTCGAGTGCTGGGTGAGACTCATGAGAGCACCGAAGCTGGTTCC
>DEYM01000098.1:0-27855 GCA_002364555.1 Phycisphaerales bacterium UBA3158
CTGGTGATCCGGCCTGAGCTCGTGAGTCTCGAACGATCGAATTCCGCAATGGGCAGTCCCATTTCGACCAGTCGGATCAGTTCGGCATGTTCGAGCCCGTTCGGGCATTCACCTGAACCGCTGCCATCGGCGATACCGACGAACTTGACGTTCTTGCCGAAATCCCGAACGAGAATCTTGATCAGGTTGCCGCCGACATCGCCGTCGGGTCCACCGGTGATCTTGACCGAGAAGCTCTGCTCCTTGGGATCTATGCCGATGGCCTTCAGACCGACCTCGAGGAAGACGGCCACGCCTTCCGATGTGACGCCGTATTCCTTGTGATTGATGCCTGCACCGGGCTTGGAGCTCATCAAGGCGGTCGGTACGGGGTATTTCCGTTTCTGGGCGCGATCGACGATCCAGTCGATCAGTTCCGGAGTGATGTTCTCATCGGGACCCAGATAGAGAAGTTCCTTCTCTCCCAGGCGATCGATGACCTTCTCGCTCGTTTCCTTGCAGGGTGTTATCAGATCCAGCAGGGAATCCACGAAGCCCTTCACCGCGCGATCTACGCGTGCGCCGGGTTCGACGAGCACCGCCGCCTTGGAGCCACCTTCGGGAATGTCCTTGTTCTTCAGCTGCTGTGCATGCGCCAGTCCATAGGCCTCGTCGTACAGGCGTTCCTTCTCACGGGCATGCTGCGCCTGGCTGCGTGGCGTGACGGCTCGGATACCGCCTCGGGCGATGTCCCGGAATCTGACATGGAATCCGCTTGAGGCACGGCCGTAGACGAAGAAGACACCGAATGGGATCTCCGGACGGTCTTCGCAGGCGAGGAAGGTCGGATCCAGACGCATGGACAGGGCATAGCGGTCCTCGACGTAGATGTTCGTCTTGAGGACCTTGCTGGTGGCCGTGAGCATGGCATTCAGGATCGTTCTGGCATCCTCGAGATCGACTTCATCCTCGAAGCGTTCGCGTATGGCCATCGCCCGGCTCTCGAAGACGGAATCATCGAGCGGATGATTCGGATTGAATCGATCGAGGAACAGATCGCAGACCGTCATCGAGAGCCCGATGTTGTCCTCCGCCAGTCTTCGGATTCGTTCCGCGGTGAAGGCGTAGCGATTCATCTTGAGGAGCTTCTGATGCACAAGGTCGCAGAACGCCTCATGGAGCTCGGCATGCGTCAGATCGATGTCCTCATGTCGGCCACTGAGTTCGATGCAGCGGTGATTCACCCACTTGATTCGAAGCAGATCGTGCTTGACCTGGCCCCATAGCTTGCTGTTTTTGTCGATCGGACCGTCTGGTCCCTGCACCACGAATCCAAGCAGGCTGATCATGCCGTTGGGTCCGTCGTTGATGCTGTCGAGATAGGCCCTGTGGATGTTGATGCCCGAACGGCTCAGTCTTGCCGCCACGCGTTCAAGCATGGTTCGGCGAGTGCTGTTGCCTACCGCCATGGAGATGCGGCTCTGGTTCGGATCGAGCTCCTCGGCCTCCAGCTCGATGGCGGTTCCATCTGTGCCGGTGATCTGGCCGTACATCGACCAGTGCTTCGACAATCTCATCGGTGTCAGTGTGAGCACGTAGTCGGCGGTGCACTTGCGAAGGAAGTCGGTGATGTCCTCTTCGGTCCAGTTGAGCTTCTTCTGGGTGACGGCGTATTCGAGCAGCTCGAGTCGCTTGGCCTGTTGATCGGGATCATCGAGATTGCAGGGGGGGTTCTCTCCGAACTCGAAGGTGTCCAGTACGAGGCTGCCGTCGACGGCCGTGTGGATCTTCGCGGCACGCAGTGGCTGGTCGAGGGGAAGTTCCGCAACGAGTTCGGCCAGCACACCCGGGTAGTCCAGCGGTCGCATCGAGGTCCATTGGGATCCGTCTTCGCTGCGTAGCGTCATCTCGATGGGTCGGCCCGAGGCTCTGGCGGCGATGATGGCTCTGAGGTGTACCAGTCGGGTCTCCTCGTCGGTGTCCTGGAAGTAGACCACCGGCATGTGTTCCATGAACCAGGGAACCACCTGCTCGGACTGGGCCCGGAGACTGTCGGTCACCAGATCGACGACCAGTTCGGGTTTCTGGGTCTGCTCCGGGGTGGGGGACGCGGAATTGGTCTTGCCATCAGCCATTTCGGAAGTGTATCCGCCCCCACGAAGCCAGTGCAATCAGATTAATGACCAGACCGGACAAAGTTCACAGAAAGCAGTTGCCGACGAGCCGAGCGGAGCCTGATAGTCTCCCCGGATGCCAACTTCAATGTCCATAGGCATGTTCGACGGTCTCCATCTGGGTCACAGGGCGATTATCGACCAGGCACGTGCCCTGGCCGGCCCTGGCGGCAGGGTGGTCATCGTCACGTTCGAGCCCGCTCCGGCGGCGATTCTCAATCCTTCGCAGATCATGCCCCGTCTGATGACGGCGGATCAACGCACACAGGCACTTCTGCAGGCGGGGGTCGACGAGGTCGTGACCCTGGAATCCACGAAGGCGCTTCTGCAGATGTCGCCAGTCGAATTCATCGAGGAAATGATCGATCGCATTCAACCGGATCATGTCATAGAGGGTGGCGACTTTCGATTCGGTGTCGCTCGATCCGGTGATCTCGACCTGTTGCGTTCCGAAGGAGAACGATTGGGCTTTCGCGTTCATGAGACCCGGGAGATCGAGGCGACACTGCCTGATGGTTCCAGTATCCAGGCCCGAAGTTCCATCGTGAGGAAGATGCTTGTGGAGGGTCGGGTGGAAGAGGCGGCCTGCCTTCTTGCCCGTCCATGGCGGGTCGAGGCGCAAGTGATCAAGGGACATCAGCGGGGACGGGAGATCGGCTGCCCGACCGCCAACCTGGATCTCGGGGAACTCGTCTATCCCGCCGATGGTGTCTATGCGGGAACCGCCTTGCTGGAATCAGGCGACCGTTACATGGCGGCCATCAGCATCGGGACAAATCCCACCTTCAATGACGGGGCGCCATCCTTCGAGGTCCATCTGCTTGACTACAAGGGACGAATTGGTGAATACGGCTGGACTTTGAAGGTCGATCTGCAGCATCGGCTGCGTGATCAGGTCGTCTACGAATCGATCGATGAACTCGTCGAGGCGATCGATGGCGACCTTGACCGCATCCGTTCGCTCCTGAGCGTGTAGAGTCTTCATCAAGATGTTCACCTACGAATCAAATTGTGACCTGCAAACGATTGCCGAGCGAATCGCCTCATCGAAGCGGATCGTCGTCACCACCCATGCCAAACCCGATGGCGATGCCATCGGTTCCGTCCTGGCCTTCAAGCGAGCCCTTGAGCCGAAGATCCAGGTCGACATACTGCTGATGGGCCCGGTCACGGCGTCCATGCGAGCCGTCGCCGGCGAGACGTCATGGATCAACGCCGAAGAGCAGATGCCCGCTTCCGGCGAGGATCTCGTCGTCATGGTCGATACCGGTGCCTTCAGTCAGGTGTCCATGATCGAACAATGGCTGCGTGATCGTCATGATCATGTGGTGGTCATCGATCACCATGCCTCCGGAGACGACACGGGTTCCCTTCGCTACGTCGATGCCAAGGCCGCCTCGGCGACCATGCTGGTTCTCGAAGTGCTCGATGCGATGAACGTCCCGATCAAGGGCGGTCGAGCCAGTGTGGCCGAAGCACTCTTCTGCGGTCTGGCGACCGATACCGGGTGGTTCCGTCACAGCAACGCGGATGCCCGGGCCTTTTCCGTCGCCTCCAGACTGCTTGAACTCGACATCGATCGGGACGGGCTCTTCCGATCCATCGAGGAAACGGCCAAGCCCAGTCGGATCGCCCTTCAGGCCATCGCGCTGAGTTCACTCGAATATGTCCTTGAAGGTCGTGGTTCGATCATGCAACTGGGTCCGGATGATTTCAAGCAGGCTTCAGCCAATTCAGGCGAACTCGCCGGTACGGTCAACATCCCGATGGTGATGGGGCAGCTTGAATTCTCGATTCTGCTCTACAGCGAGACGGGGCAGGAGACGAAGGCCAGCTTCCGATCCAAGCCTCCACGTCGAAAAAACGGTCCATTCGTCAATGTCAGTGAAGTGGCCGGTCAGCTCGGTGGTGGTGGACACGTCCATGCTTCGGGTGCCAGGATCGCAGGTGGCATCGAGGAGGCTCGAGCGAAGATTCAATCCGTTCTCGATGATCTGGAGATGGGTGAATGACACGATCGTCTCCGGGCAGAGGGTGGATCATTCTCGGGATCATCCTTGTTCTGGTGTCGATCGGCTTTGTCGCGATCGGTGTGGCCTGGTCCTTTTCAAGATTCGATCTCAGACAGGTGGCCATGCCCGGTTCGCATGAGTTCCAGATGGAGGAATCCGGAACCATCTACATCGCCTACGAACCCGTCTCCAGCTTTGAGGGCGAGTTTGTGGCTTCTCCGGAGACAGCGACGATGACCCTCCGGTTGAGATCCGTTCCCGATGGTGAGGAGATGGCGATCGAGCGGAATTCGATGGTGGAAGCACGCTATTCGATGGGTACTCGACGCGGCTTCTACATCGGCTCTGCGTCACTGACCCCGGGCATGTGGCAGCTGATCGGGACCTCTGGAAAGGACACGACTGGTCGTGAGATCTTCGCATTCGGTCGAGCGTCGGTGGATTCGATCGTCATGCCGATCATCGTGGCGGGTATTTCAGGTGCGCTTGTAGGCCCTCTGGGGCTTGGATGTCTGGTCGTGGGCATCACGAAGCGGCTCAAAAACCGTTCTCAAGGCAATACAACCGCCTCGAACGGGTCTACCTGAGTAGAATCATCATGTCGCATCTCTTCGGAGCAGGCATGAATCAGACCACTCATCAAGACATATCCAGCCTGACAAGGCTCGTGCAGAGGCGTCAACGTCTGAGCAAGGCCTTGTCATGGTTCGTCATGGCCTGCTGCTGGATCGGGCTGCTGGCCGTGGTGCTCTCCCTGTTCGATCGAATCGGTGAGACGCCGTGGGTTCCATGGTCTCTCGTGATCCTGATCGGCGCCCTGTCCGCTGTGGGCATCGGTGTCTGGGGATTCTTCGGAGGTCAGCCGGGTGAACTCGATACCGCTCGGGAAATCGATGGTCGTCTGGGCCTGAAGGATCGTCTTTCAACGGCGATCGCCTGCCGAGGGAAGACGGATCCATTCTCGATCGCCGTCATGGAGGACGCCGTGCACGTCGCGGCCAAGTCGACGACGCGTGAATCCGTGCGACGTCGTTTTCCCCTCCAGGCGCCCGCGTTCTGGTGGTGTGCTCCACTTCTCCTGTTCATGGCATTCGTCATCACGATGTTCGGCCAATGGGATCTGGTCTCCCCTGAGCGTGAGACCACGGAAGTGAACCTCGTCGAAGTTCGCCAGGATGCTTCCGATTCCGTCGACGCCACGGTGGATGTGATCAGGCAGGATCCGATGTTGTCGGAGGCCATGACGGATGCCCTGGAGAAGATGGATTCCCAGACAGCCGCCGCCCTCGATGACCAGCAGGATGAACAGTCCATTCGTCGCGAGGCCCTGAAGCGGGTGACCCTTCTGAATCAGGAGCTCGAGCAGATCGTCGAGGGGCCCGAGGGGCAGGCCATGGATGCCGTCGAGAAGTCGCTGGGTGATCTCGAGGCACCGGACGATTCTTCCGTCAAGGAACTCGTCGAGGCGTTGTCGAAGTCAGAATTCGAAGAGGCGGCCGAGGCGTTCTCGACGATTCAGGAGAAGATCGAGTCGGGGGAGATGACCGACGAGGAACGTGAGCAGGTGGCGAACGATCTCCGGAAGCTGACTGAACAACTCGACGACATGGCCTCCGATACGCAGTCCATGGAGGATGTCCTCAAGCAGGCCGGTCTCGATCCGGATCTCGCGGATGATTCCCAGGCCATGAAGCAGGCCATCGAGCAGGCGGATCAGCTCAATGAATCCCAGAAGGAATCCCTTCAGGAGATGGCGGAGTCGAAGGAGCAGTCGAGCAAGATGCTCAAGGAACTGGCGGAAGCCTCCGATCAGGCATGCAAGCAATGCCAGTCCCCCGGGAAAAAGGATGGGCAGCCAAAGGAAGGCCAGTCCCAGTCGTCCAAGGGGTCCAAGAGCCCGCTGGACAAGGGGCAGAAGGCGCTCGACGAGATGGCCGGTCTCAAGAGGATGCTCGAGCAGGCCAGGTCCGCTCAGCAATCATGTCAGTCGCAATGTGAAAAGCTCGGTCAGGGACTCGCTTCCCAGCAGGCATTGAACAAGCCTGGTCAGGGACAGGGCGAGGGTCCCGCTGGCCGCTCTGCCGGTAGTCAGGAGACCGCGACCAGCATGGTTGCCAGAAACGATGCCGGACAGGCCGGTGATGGCCCCGTGGTGAGTCGTACCAAGGTCGATCAGCCACTCAATGTCGGCGAGTCGAAGATGACGCTCGGGCAGGCTCAGCAGATCTCCCGCGAGGGCTTCGATGAAGCCATGCAGGAGAATCTTCTACCCAGGCAGTACCACGACGCATTGAAGCACTACTTCGCCGATCCGGACGCAGTGGATGAAGCGATCAAATCGGATGCGGACGCAAACGGCTCGCAATCAACCCAGGAGCAGTCGGATGAACCCAGCGAAGTCGGCCCCACTCAGGAAGCCGGGAACAAGAAATAGTCTTCTTCTCGGGCTTCTGCTGCAGGCCTTGTTCATCCTCGGTTGCGATCAGGAGCAGCGGCCCATCGTCGTGTACGTCTCGGCGGACGAGTACGTCGCCAGACCGATTCTCGACGCGTTCACCAGTCGAACCGGGCTTCCGGTTCTCATGGTTGGCGATACCGAAGCGACGAAAACGACCGGTCTCGTCGAGAGAATACGAGCTGAAGTCAACAATCCCATCGCCGATGTGTTCTGGTCCTCCGAAGCCTTCATGACCATTCAGCTCGCCAATGAACGACTGCTCGTTTCCCATCAGTCGGACACGGGCCGCTCCTGGGACAGTCGCTGGAAGGATCCGGATGATCTCTGGTTTGGTTTCTCGCCTCGGCCCAGGGTTCTGGTGTTCGATCAGGAGAGGGTTTCCGAGGATTCGGTTCCCAACTCACTGCAGGAACTGATCGATCCCATCTGGCGGGATCGGATCGTCATGGCAGACCCTCGCTTCGGAACGACCGGTGGCCAGCTGGCGGCATTGCGAAGCTGGTATCTGCAGGCAGGTGATGAAGACGGCTACGAGGACTGGGTCTCCGGATTGGCGGCCAACAACGTCGTCGTACTTCCCGGTGGCAATGCGGCTGTCGTGGAGTATGTCCAGTCGGGGCGAGCCTTGATGGGGCTTACCGATGCGGATGATGTGCGTGCGGCGAATCGTCTGGGTGCCGGGTTGTCCATGAGGGCGGTGGGGCCGACCGATTCCATTGGAACCTTCATGATGCCCAATACGGTGGCGATCGTGGCCGGCAGCACACATCCCGATGCCGGCTTGCTGGTTGATTTCCTGCTTTCGGATGAAGTCGCCAGGACATTGGCCGAGTCGGTCTCCGGCAACATCCCCATCAAGCCCGAAATCGCAGCCGAGTATCCCGAGCTGATGGTCTCCGATCCCATGCAGACCGATCTCAACAAGGCTGCCAAGAACTACAACTCGGCAGTGAACGCCATGATCGAGGCCATCGATACGGGGGGGCAGAATGCTCCGTCGTAGTCTGGCCGCTGCCGCAGTCTTCATCGGTCTGGTGGTTGTCTGTCTGCCAGCGGTGAGCCTCGTGATTCGCTCGCTTGCTCCGGTTGATTCATCGACCTTCCAGGCGACCACCCTGAATGATCCGCTGCTCCTGTCGATACGGACACTCGCCTGGTCCATCGGCATCGCGTCGGGAGCGGTTCTGCTGGGCTGGTTGCCTGGTCGAATGCTCGGTGGGGCCATTCAGTCCGCTCGATCCGCGGATGGGCGATCGGGTCGTGGGCGTGTTCATCTTCTTCTCGTGTTCTTCCTGCTTCCGCTTCTTGTCCCTTCCTATGCATTGTTCTACGCATGGTGGCAGACCTGGCCTTCGGGTAGCTGGTTCTTCGGCTGGCTCGAATCGATGGATGCCATCGGTCTGGGCAGACAGGTGACGCTCGGAATCGCGCTGGTTTCCTGGTCATGGCCTCTGGTCGCTCTGTGTGTTGCGCCGGCTGCGGCGACATGGCCTCGTGCTCGAACGGATCAGCTCAAGGCGGATGGTGCGAGCTGGTGGCAGTCGATGCGGGCAAGATGGCATCACGAGAAAGGTGGCCTTCTGCTGGGCTTCCTGCTCGTGGCGGTGTTGATCTTCGGAAACATCATCAGCTTCGATCTGGCGGGGGTCTTCACGGTTGGAAACGAGTTGCGGGCATTGACAGCTGTCAACGCACCGGTCGCCACGATGGTATGGCTCGTTCTTCCAGCCGCGATCATGGCAAGCATCGGTGCTGTCGTGGCCTGGCGGGCACTGGGTAGACCAGTCGACGACGCCTCGCCAGGTGATGGGCGCATCGGCATCGGGACCATCGCCTTCGTGTTCATCTGCTGGATCATCACGACGCTGGTGCCGAATCTCCTCGTCTTCATGAATCTCGAAGAGGGGTTCCCTCGTCTCTGGCAGGCCCATGGTCCAGCACTCGTGCGTGATGCGTTTCGTTGTCTTCTGCTCGGGCTGATGGTGATGATCGTCTACCTGGGCCTCACGGCATTGCTGCGAAGTCACGGAAGGACCATCCGCTCACTCGTGAGTATCTGGTCGATTCTCTGGATCATCTGCTTTCTCGTACCGGGATCGCTTGTGGCCATGGCCGTCCTGTCGGCAGTCGATCTCTGCCCCGGTGCCGGTTTCCGAACATGGCTGCTGGGAAGCGGTGCGGCTCTGCAGATCGCCTGGCTGGCGAAATACGGAGGACTCGCGGCGTTGGCGGCGAGATGGATCGTCGGCTCGGAGCCGGTTGCCTTGATGGACGTCTCCAGACTGCACGATGACGGCTGGCTGGCCGATGGTCCAAGGACATGGTTGGTGGCGGTGGGCATCGGTCTTCTCAGCACGCTTCTGGCTATGGGGGAGATTCCCATCTCCATGAGACTCTCGCCGCCATCCATATCACCACCTGTGAGCGTGACACTTCTCAATGCCATGCACTATCAGAGACCCGGTACGGTCATCGCGGTGCTGGCGCTGCTGCTTCTTTCCGGATGGATCGTCGCGATTTCGCTGGCGATCATCGGGCGATGGCTTTCGAGATTCTCGATGCAGTCGATCCTCTGCCTCGCCATGTTGATGGTGCCTCTGCAGGCGATGCCCGGTTGCAGCGAGATGCCAACCGAGACAGATCGTCTGGAAGTGACCTCGGTCGTGGGGGGTCCCGGGCGATCCGCTGGTTCTTTCGACTATCCACGAGCGATGGCCGTCGATCAACGTTCGGGAGACTTCTTCACGGTCGAGAAATCCGGCCGTGTCCAGCGCCTCGATGCCACGGGTCGACCGCTCCACTCATGGCAGATGCCCCGTATAGAACGTGGGCGTCCGACGGGAATCAGTGTCGCCCCGGATGGGACCGTATGGGTGGCCGATACGCATGAACATCGAATCATGGTCTACAACGCCAACGGCTCCCTGCTTCGGAGTTTCGGCGAGTACGGGATGGACGAAGGTCAGTTCATCTATCCGACCGACATCGCATTCGATGCGGATGGCCGGGTGTACGTATCCGAGTATGGCGGGAACGATCGAATACAGGTGTTCATGCCCGATGGAAGCCGGGTCCGCCAGATCGGAGGTCCCGGTTCTGAACCTGGTCGGTTCGATCGTCCGCAATCGATGACGCTGTCCCCGGATGGGAAATCGCTCTTCGTGGCCGACACCAGAAACAGAAGAATCCAGCGTGTGGACCTCGAGTCGCTCAACGTGGAGGTCGTCCATCAGGGAGGCATCGGTCAGGTCATCCAGGTTCCATTCGGTATCTGCACGACGCCATCGGGTGATCTGCTCGTCAGTGATACCGGATCGCATCGAATCGTCCGACTCGCTGCCGACGGAGCCATCGTGAATCATGGAGGCGGATGGGGATGGCAGAATGGTCAGCTTCGCGATCCATGGGCCGTCGAGTACTTCGATGGGACGATACTGACTCTTGACAGTGGTAATAACAGGATCCTGAAGATCGACGATGATCAAGGCAATCGATGATGAATTCATCGACCTGATCATGGGTATGATCAGATGAACCTCGACCGATCCTCTCCTTGAATGAAGCCGACACGTGCCGATCTACTTTGAACAACCCGGTTGGCTTCTCCTGGCGATTCTGCTGGTGCCATGCTGGTGGTGGCTGGGTCGTAGTCGCGAGGCCTTCTCGCCACGTCGATGGTGGTTCATCGGCTTCACGAGGAGTCTGTTGATTCTCGTGCTGGCCGTCGCGATGGCCGAGCCGTTGCTCGAGGATCGTTCCGATGGGTTGACCGTCGCGGTCATCGTGGACAGAAGTCGCTCCATTCCGAGACGGCAGCTCGAACGCGCCGTCTCCTGGGTCGAGGACGCGGCACAGGGACCAGGTCGGGAGTTCGACGACCGTCTGGCGGTGATCCAGTTCGGGCGAGATGCCGTGCCCACGGCCATGCCGGATCCGGCTTCCGTGATCAGTCTGGGCAACGGGCCTGCGGATGTCACGGAATCATCACCGGCTCGTGCCATCGAACTGGCCAAGGGGCTCCTGCCCAGGGATACCGCCAATCGAATCGTGCTCATCAGCGATGGCAACGAGACAATCGGCAATCTCCTCGAGACAGCGGAGCTGGCTCGTCAAAGCGGCATTCCAATCGATGTGCTTCCCATCGAATATTCCTACGAGGACGAGGTTCTCTTCGATCGTCTGATCGCGCCATCACGGGCGCGCATCGGTCAATCGATCGAACTGAGACTCGTTCTTCGAAGTCGAGGTCCCTCCACGGGGAGACTGGTTCTGGAAAGTGACGGCGTGCTCGTCGACATCAACGGTGATGAACCCGGGTACGCATTGCCGTTGACTCTCGCTGGTGGGGTTCACGTCGAACGCCTGACGGTCGATGCCAATGCCACCGGTCCACTCCAGTTCAGGGCCAGCTATGAACCGTCCGTACCCGGGACAGACAGGATCACCACCAACAACACCGCTTCGGCTGTGACGTTCGTATCCGGAGCCGGCTCCATACTGATCGTCGAAACCGGCGATGAATCCGGCAAGCCGCTTCAGCAGGTTCTGGGTGATGTCGGGATCCGGGCCGTCCGCACGGTGCCCGCTGGCCTGAACGGTGGCGTCGTTGGATTGCTCGGTTTCGATGCCATCGTCCTGGCAGGTGTTCCAAGATGGGCCTTCAACGATGCACAGGTGAAGGATCTGCATGCGTATGTCCAGGACACCGGAGGCGGCCTACTGATGGCCGGGGGACCGGAGGGTTTCGGAGCCGGAGGCTGGATCGGTTCGAATCTGGCACCGGCTATTCCGGTCCAGATGGATCCGCCCGCAGAACGTCAACTGGTCAAGGGTGCTCTGGCGTTGATCGTCCATTCATGCGAGATGCCTCAGGGCAACTACTGGGGGCAGCGAGTGGCGGAAGAGGCCATTGAAACGCTCAATGCCGCGGATGAGGTGGGCATCATAGAGAAGGGCGGCGGCGGTGCCATGTGGGTTCTGCCCATGCAGGTCGTTGGAGATCGGCAGGCGGCGCTGGCGGCTGCCCGCAAGCTGAGGTTCGGGGACATGCAGTTCTTCACGCCCTCGATGGAGACGGCGCTCGAGGGTCTGCTCGCGGTTGAAGCCGGACAGCGGCACGCGATCATCATCTCCGATGGCGATCCGCAGTCGCCACCGGTCTCCCTCATCGATCAATACATCGAGAACAACGTGACGTGCACGACCGTCATGGTCGGTGGACATGGAAACAATCCGATGCACGCGGCGCTGATGGAGCGAATCGCGACCATGACGGGAGGTTCCTTCTACAAGGTGGAGGATCCGAATGAACTTCCACAGATATTCATCAAGGAGGCACGGGTCGTCAGCCGCTCTCTCATCCAGGAAGGTCGATTCGCCACCGGTGTGCTCGAATCCTCGTCCGGGCCCATTCAGGGAACGATGGATGTTCCATCGGTCGATGGATACGTGCTGACGGCACCGAGGAAATCCCTGGCGCAGATCGGACTCGTCGTCGACAACGGGGAATTCCAGGATCCACTCTATGCATGGTGGAATTACGGACTCGGGCGTGTGGTCGCCTTCACGAGTGATCTGAACGGTCTGTGGACGGGCCCCTGGCGATCATGGTCCCGATTCTCCAGTTTCTGGGAGCAGGGGATTCGCTGGTTGATGCGATCGTCCTCGCAGGACGACTTCAGCTTGAACATCACCGATGAAGGTGGTGGTCAGTTCGTCGTCGAGATGGAAGCCGTTGATTCCGATGTTGCGTTCATGAATTTCGTGGAGACCAAGGCGAAGGTCATTCTGCCCGGTGGTGATTCCAGGACACTGGATCTTCAGCAAGTGGGACCGGGTCGGTATCGGGGTGATTTTCAGCAGAGCCAGGCTGGCACATCGGTCGTCAACGTGAACTTCGCAGGACGTGATTCGGATGGCGAGGTGATCGATGGCAACATACAGGCCGCGGTCAGTCGAGCCTATTCCGACGAATATCGCGATCTGGTCGACAATGCCGGATTGCTCGCTCGTGTGGCGGAACGAACAGGTGGTCGAATCCTCGATGTCGATGATCAGATGATGGGCGATCTGTTCGATCGAGAATCACTGGTCATGCCCTCGACCGCACGGGTCGCCTGGAACATGCTGGCGATACTCGCTGCGATGCTCCTCGTGCTGGACGTGGCGTTCAGAAGGCTGGCCGTTGATCCGGAACGGCTGCGTGAAGTCATTTCGAATGCCTCCGAACCCCGTCGGGAAGCCGGTGGGGCCTCGATCGCCGCCTGGAAGAGAAGTCGAAAGTCGGCCAGACGTCAGGCAGTCGATGTGAAGAAGAACGTCGGTTCGAAATCATCCGGCGTCCAGGCTGCTCCGGCTCCGATCACGCCAACGCAAGAGACGCCACCCGCCTCGCCTCCATCACGAGTGGTCGATGAGGAATCGGGGGATGACATGGCCAGTCGCCTCAGAGCCGCCAAGAATCGTGCAAGGAAGAGACGTTTCGGAGATCTGGACGATGGAGAAGATGCATGACTTCCCCAGTTCTCGAATGGGATCCGACCGATCTGGACAGTGTCCGAAACGCCTGTGATAAGGCTCGTCGGGGATTCGCGGCCATCCGATCGGAGATCGGCCGGATCATCGTCGGTCAGCAGAGGGTCGTTGATGAAACGCTTGTGGCCATATTCGCGGGAGGACATGTCCTGCTCGAGGGTGTGCCCGGTCTGGGCAAGACGCTTCTGGTGAAGACCATTGCGGAGACGCTCGATCTGGAGTTCGCGAGAATCCAGTTCACCCCCGACGTGATGCCGGCCGATGTGACCGGCACGACCATCGTCGTCGAGAATCCGGCGACGTCATCGAGGGACATCGTCTTCCGTCCGGGCCCGATCTTCAATCAGCTCATTCTCGCCGACGAGATCAACAGGGCGACCCCCAAGAGTCAGTCGGCGCTGCTTGAAGCGATGCAGGAGCGGACGGTCACCACCGATGGGCGGACCAGATCGCTTCCGGAACCGTTCTTCGTGCTGGCTACGCAGAATCCAGTGGAGCAGGAGGGCACGTACTCCCTTCCGGAGGCGCAGCTCGATCGTTTTCTCTTCAAGGTCGAATTGCCGAACGTGGGTCGGGAGGATCTCAACGAGATACTCTCCAGGACGACCGGTCAGCACGAGTCGCACGCGGAGCAGCGACTGGATGCACGGTTTCTGATCTCCGCCCGAAGACTCATGAGGGATGCCGTGATTGCGCCCCATGTTCAGGACTACGCCATTCGACTGGTTCTGGCGACACATCCCGACAGCGAGTTCTTTCCCGAGTCCATTCGTCGATACGTCGAACTCGGTGTCAGTCCAAGAGGCGCTCAGGCGTTGATCTCGGCCGCCAAGGTCCTGGCGGTTGCCGATGGACGATTCGCCGCCTCCACGGAGGACATACGTCGGGTCGCGCCAGCGGCACTTCGTCATCGAATCTCCCTGACCTTCGAGGCCGGTACGGACAACCGTCGAGGAACGGATGTCATCGACATGCTTCTGGAGGAGGTTCCCATCGAGATCCCCAGCGGAGGCGAAGTCGCATGAGCGTCTACGGGGAGGGTGAATCACCACGATCGGTCGAGGATCTTCTCGGCAGCGCACTCATGTCCAGGTTGAATCGACTGGATGTGCTGTCCCGCAAGGTGTTCAGTGGCAAGATACATGGAGAGCGTCGCAGTCGGCGACGCGGGCAGAGTGTGGACTTCGCGGACTACCGACCGTATGCGGCCGGTGACGATCTTCGATTTGTCGACTGGAACATCTACGCTCGACTCGAGACGCTCTTCCTGAAGCTCTTCATGGAGGAGGAGGATCTCTCCCTGGCAATCGCGGTGGATACGAGTCCATCCATGGATTGGGGTGGTCCGAACAAGCTGGGTTTCTGCAAGCGTCTGGCGATGTCGCTTGGATACATCGGTCTGGTGAACCAGCACAGGGTCAGCCTGTTCGGATTCGATGGCGATGGTGTCAGTCAGTTGAATTCCATCCGAGGACGCAGTCGAACGCGCGAGATGGCCAACTGGTTGATCGATCTCTCACCGGGCAGCTCGCCGGGGCTCGAGACGGGCATGAAGTCGATCGCCCAGGGTCGGCGAGGTCGTGGTGTACTGGTCGTTCTTTCCGACTTTCTCGAGCCAGATGGCTACGACGCAGGCCTTCGATATCTCGCGGGCAGCGGTGACGACGTCTTCTGTCTGCAGGTCCTTGCACCAGAGGAACTCGATCCGGGATCGCAGGGGCTTTCCGGGGATGTCAGACTCCGGGATGTGGAAACAGGCCAGGACTGTGAAATCACGGTGACGCCGGCGCTCCTCAGGCGATATCGGGAAAATCTGGATGCCTATTGTTCCCAACTTCGAGACTGGTGCACCAGACGGGGGATCGGCAATCTCTCGATCGGCACCGATGTCGACAT
Organism: Phycisphaerales bacterium UBA3158; assembly: GCA_002364555.1. GTDB lineage: Bacteria > Planctomycetota > Phycisphaerae > Phycisphaerales > SM1A02 > UBA1668. The sequence goes on from DEYM01000098.1 coordinate 15,054, forward strand.
GGAAGTGCTTCTTGTCGAATACCTCCGAAGGCAGGGGCTGCTTCAATGAACCTGCTGACACCATGGTCGGGCTTCTTCCTGCTCATAGGCATCGTGCCTCCGCTGCTTCTGATGTACTTCCTCAAGCTTCGACGTCGAACGCTCCCCATCTCGAGCACGCTTCTGTGGTTCACGTCGACGGAGGATCTCCAGGCCAACTCGCCTTTTCAGCGGCTCCGCAGGAATCTTCTGCTTCTGCTTCAACTCGTCGTCCTTCTGCTGCTGGTGCTCGCCGTGATGCAACCTCGCATGGAGGGAAGAGGTGGTGCCGGTGGCAGGACCGTCCTGATGATCGATCGTTCCGGTTCGATGGCCGCGACCGATGGCGATCAAACCGGACGTTCGCGTCTTGAAGTCGCCAGGGAACGTGCTCGCGATGCCGTCGACAGGCTGCATCCGGGTGGTTTGTTCGCCAGCGGTGATGGTGAGACCATGATTCTCTCGTTCGACGAGGATGCCGAGATCCTCCAGCCATTCACGGACTCGAGGGTCCAGTTGCTGGAGGCCATCGACAGGATCGAGGGGTCCCATGGAAGAAGTCTCATCCAGGAGGCGCTTCAGCTGGCTCGCGTCTATTCGATCAACACGAATCCCGATGATCCCGAAGCGCCGCAGTTGACTCCGGCGGATCTCGAACTCTTCAGTGACGGGCGTCTGCAGGATCTTGACGATCAGGTTCTCAGGGGGGAATCCCTCACGTTCCATCGCATCGGCAGCGACGATCCCGACAACATGGCCGTCATGCAGCTGGCTGCCGAGCGGCCCTGGGATCGACCATCGATGATTGAAGTCTTCGTCTCCATTGGAAACTTCGGTATGCAATCCTCGAAGGTCGACGTTCAATTGTCGGTGGATGGCCAGGTCCGATCCATCCAGGAGCTGGACATGCCGACCTCCAGCTCGGATGGCCCCGGCAGACGAAGTCTGGTCTTCTCCCCATTCGAGCTGGCAAGAGGTGCCGTCATAGAGGTGGCCCTGATCAGGGAGGATGACCTTCCAGTCGACGACAGCGCCGTGCTCGTCGTTCCGCCTCAGCGGCCATTGTCGGTTGTGATCGTCAGCGATGGTCGGCAGCTTCTATCGAGGATCCTGAACGGTTTCGGGCTGGCATCACTGGATGTGTACACCCCGGCGCAATGGCGGGAACGTCCACCGGAACAGTCTTGGGATGTCGTCGTGTTCGACAACGTGTCGGCAGAGGGTATTCCCGGTGTGCCGACGCTTTCGATCGGCAAGGCTCCGAAGACTGATGTGCTCAGGCCCTACGGTCTGCAGCTGGAATCGCAGGTGTCGCTGGAGGCGGAGGCCCGGCATCCGATCATGCGGCACGTCGAGACGGGATCCCTGTATGTCCAGAAGACGCAGGCATTGCAACCTGATGAATCGGTCGAGGTTCTCCTGACGGGCACTCGGAATCCTCTGATCATGGCCTGGGAGCGGGGGCGTGTACCCCATGTGCACGTCGCCTTTGATCCCGTCGAGTCGAACTGGCCGTATGAACCGGGATTCGTCGCCTTCCTCTACAACACCGTGGATTGGCTGGGACACAGCAATGCAGCCGTTGTGGAGGGGCAGTCGGATCTCGGGCAGATGCTTCGATTCATGGTTCCCGGTGATCAGGAGGAAGTGACACTGAGACGTCCGGATGGTTCCACGAAGTCTCTCGTGGTCGATTCCGAAGGTATGGCGGGCTGGGGGCCACTGGCCTTGTCTGGGCTGCATGTGCTCGAGATCGATGGTCCGATCGAAGGATTCCAATACAGATCCGTACGATTTCCCGCGGAGTCCGAATCGATCATCGAACCAGTGGAATCCATCATGATCGGTCAGGAGGAGGTCCAGGCCACCCAAGGTGGCGTCAAGGGATATGTGCCCATGTGGCCATGGGCGATCGCAGCGGCGTTGATCATGCTGATGTTCGAGTGGTGGATCTGGAATGCCAGAGTGGGTGGTCAGCAGCCCAGGGCGATCATGGACCGTTCACGATCGAGTTGAGTCCCGATGCTACACTTCCCCGCAACCATCAACTCCATAACGTGAGGAAGCAAGACCAATGGCGACGCTTGAGGAACGAATTGCTCAATACGAAAACATGGCTGAAGCCGATCCCGACAACGAGATGGCGCATTTCAGTCTCGGCTCGGCGTATCTCAAGGCCGGTCGGGCCGCCGAAGCCGCCGTCAGTCTGGAGAGATGTCTCGAAATCAACGAGGACATGAGCAAGGCCTGGCAGCTCTGTGGTGAAGCGTTGATTGAAGCTGGATGGTCCGACAAGGCCGTGGTCACGCTTGAAAAGGGATACGTGGTGGCCGCTTCCAAGGGCGATCTGCTTCCACGTGATGCGATCGCCGAGCTGCTCAAGTCCATCGGCCGCCAGCCGCCCGAGCTGGAGGGGCAGGCTCAGGCCGATGCCGCTGCAATGTCCGGTTCCTTCATCTGCAAGCAGACTGGTCGAGCTGGCACGGAGCTTGATGGTCCACCTTTCCGTGGACCGGTGGGCGTCTGGATCTCGGAGAACATCTCCGTGCAGACATGGAGTGAGTGGGTCGATCATGGAACCAAGGTGATCAACGAGTTGCGGCTCGATCTTTCCAAGGACGAGGATTCCGCCACCTATGACCAGCACATGTGCGAGTTTCTGGGTGTTCCTGAGGAAATCGCAGCTGAAGCCTGAAGCCACGTATCATCTGACCCATGTCTGAACTTTCAGTCACGCTTGCCGGAGTCGAGTTGGGTAGCCCGCTGGTGGCGGCTGCCGGTGCCGCAGGCAGTGGCCCGGAGCTGCTCGAAGTCGTTCCGAGGGGAACGTTCGGCGCGATAACCACCAAGTCGATCACACCCGAATGCCGTGATGGCCATCCTCCCTGGCGGCTCATCGAGTTGCCGACTGGAATGCTCAACGCGGTGGGGCTGGCCAATCCCGGCCTGGATGCGTTCATGACGGAGGTGGTCCCCAGCCTCGATCCGAACGGCCCCGTGTTCATCGGTTCCATGGCGGGACATTCGATCGATGACTACGTCACCGTCGCCAGCGCATTCGATTCGGTCGATAGCCTGCCGCTGGTCGAGGCCAACATGTCCTGTCCCAACACCGGAACCGGGCGGCAGTTCACGGATGATCCGATGGCGATGCGTGAAGCCGTCTCGGCAATCAAGTCCCAACTCAAGCAGACGCCGTTGTTGGTCAAGGTTCCGTTGGAGATGACGCCCGGCTATCCGATCGCCATGGCCGCCATCGAGGGTGGGGCGGACGCGCTGACGATGATCAACACCGTTCCAGCCATGTCGATCGATGTGGATACGCGTCGACCGAGACTTTCCAATGGTTCCGGTGGCCTGAGTGGTCCGGCGATCCATCAACTGGCCGTGAGGATGGTGGCTGGTGTACGGGCCTGCTTCGATGAAGGACAGTGTCCGTCCATTCTGGGGCTTGGCGGCGTCACCCGATGGAGCGACGCGGCGGAGCTCATTCTCGCCGGCGCCTCCGCGGTCGGTCTCGCGACGGCGCTCTTCGCCGATCCCAGGCTGGCTGTCAGGGTCGGGCGTGGACTGGAGCGTTGGGTTCGGCGTCAGGGAGTTTCCGGCGTCTCGGAACTCATCGGTGCCGTTCACGACGAACCGACGATTCCCGGATGATCGACGACCAGATCACGAAAGGCGTCTCCACGAGCCTCGTAGTTCGGGAACTGGTCCCACGAGGCGCAGCCCGGGCTCAGAAGCAGGAGATCGTCGGGTTGCATCCTCGGGATCGCGGTCTCGACGGCGGTTCGGAGATCGCCGCAGCGATGCGTCTGTGGACCTGCCGACGCGGCAAGTGACGGACCGGTGGTCCCGATCGTGTAGAGCCCGGCGAGTCTTTCCGAGATCGATCCGATCGACTCGAGTGAGACGCCCTTGTCGTAGCCACCTGCGATCAGATGTATCCGCGAGTGGTGGGGTGAGAAGGCATCGATCGCAAGCAGCGTGGCTTCGGGAGTGGTCGACTTGGAGTCATTGAAGAACCGGCCATCGGCATCGACGGCCTCGAGTCGATGGGGGAGCCCCGGAAAGTCGGCCAGCCCGCGTGCGGCATCGCCGGGATCGATACCCGTTGCAGCGGAGGCGACCATGACGGCCAGATGCGCATTGTCCTGATTGTGACGCCCTGGAATTGTCAGGGGAATGGGTGTGGCTCTTCTTGAAACATGATCTCCTCGAAGGCAGTTCTCGCCGGGCAGCTGATCCCGCGTGATCTGCTCCTTGCACATGACATAGTGTTTCTGATCCCCATGCCAATCGAGATGGTTGGGGGAGATGTTGGTCATCACGGCGATTCCAGGAGACCAGCCCGGTTCATTCGTGGCCTCCTCGTGCAGCCACCACAGCATCGCGCTGGAGAGCTCGAGTACCGCCCAGGAATCCACCGGCATGGTTGCGACACCGCCCAGCAGACTGCCACCGATGTTCCCTCCCAGATGCGAATCGATCCCATTGGCGATCAGGGTGTGGTGGATCATGGAAGCGGTGGTCGATTTTCCATTCGTACCCGTGACTCCTATGACGCGGCGACGGTCCAGTTGACGAACCAGCAGGGAGATTTCGGTCGTGACGGGTATGCCATGCTCACGAGCGATGTTCAGGAATGGATTGTTCCAGGGAAGGGGTACCGCCGGATTGGCGATGACCAGATCGGTATCCATGAAGTCCTTGGTCTCATGCGAGCCCAGTTGAAGCGTCAGCTGTCCGGTTCCAATGGCCTCTTCGAGTTCCTTCAGAGGGGCGACAAGGGCCTTCTCCTGGGCCAGGTCCGTCAGCAGAACCGGGCAGCCCCGCTCGAGGAGCCAGCGGGTTACCCCTAGTCCACCACCGAAGCGACCCAGTCCCATCACGGTGCATCGAGTTTCCTTGTCCGGAATCATTCGTCGAGTTTACGACGTGATGGCTTCTTCGGGATTACCATTCCATCACGGGACCCATCGAAGAACAGGGCAGGAGCCTGATGCAACAAGAGAACGAGCCACAATCCAGTCCGCCCCAGGAGCAGCCCTCTTCCCGGGAACCCTCCAGGATCTCCAGTCTGGCTGTGGTGGCGATGGTGCTGGCCTGCCTTCCATGCCCGCCGGTGAGCCTTCTGGGGGCGGTGCTGGGCCTCATGGCGCTGAGCCGAATCAAGCAATCCAAGGGTGCGATGACGGGCATTCGCCTGGCGAGGCTCTCGATCGTCGTCGGCGTGGCGGTGAGCCTGGTCAGTGTCATTCTCCTGAGCATGTTCCAGTCGTATGTCGAACGTGGCCAGGAGGAAGGCATCTCGGAGGCGGTCCACACCTTCGTGGTCGAGTCGATCAATGACAATGCGAGCGGCGCGCTCGCTCAGTGGGATCTTCAGGGGCACCCGATCTCGGTCGAACAGGTCGAGGTTTTCGGAAGTGATGTGGAGGAACGATTTGGATCCTTCAAGTCACTCCGGGTTGGCAAGGTGAGTCCCGCGGCCGACATGTCGCTTCTCAAGGCGGGGCTCGATGCCTGGTTGATCTTCGAATTCGAATCGGGAACTCGCAATGGTTCTGGACGATTTCTCCTTGTACCCAGAGTGGGAACGTTTTCCCTTGGAATTCGCATGCAGAGTCTCAGGATCGAGGATACGGACGGCATGCTGTCGATTCCACCAGTGAAGCCCTCGAATGCGAACGGCACGACTGATGGGGCGGTGCAGTCATGACACGGGACAAGGCCGGAACATGGAGCCCATGGTCGCTGGTTGCGTTGGCCTGTTCCGTCGGACTGTGTCCGGCGGTGACGATGCTCGGTGTCGTCTTCGGGCTCATCGCCATTCGGGATATCAAGATTCATGCTCGTCGCGGTTTTCGTGTGGCGATCGTTGCCATCGTGATTGGTCTGGTCGTCACGCCGCTGACCACATTCGGACTCGTCTGGTGGAATACCTCGGTTCGAGAGCCGATGCTGCATGGTCCTGTAGTAGGGTTGCAGGCCGCTCAGAACGGCGACGTGACGGTTCTGCTGGGACAATTCGAGGACGGTGTCGGTACAGCCAACGAAGCCTCGGGCTTCATCAGGCAGATGACGGAGCGATACGGAACCCTGCAGTCGATTGATCAGGATCCCGACCGGGAGGCCGCATGGAGTCCCGATGGCTGGTCCATTTCGGTACCCTACATGCTGACTTTCAGCACGGGTATCATCAAGGGTGAGGCCCAGTACGTCGTCTTCAGTGTGAATGAAGGGCAGCGTAAGCCGGTCTTCCGATTCTCCTGGATCCACATGGGGAAAGATCCGGACCTCCTGTTTCCCGTATCCGCTCGCGATTCGATGCAGTCAGGCAGCAAAGGGCAAGATGGAAACCAAGGATGAATTCGTCATTGAGATTGAGGATCTCGTCAAGAGATTCGGAGGCCAGACGGTCCTCGATGGCATCAATCTGAAGATCCGACCCGGAGAGACCATGGTCATCATGGGTGGTTCCGGCTGCGGCAAATCGACGCTGCTTCGTCACATGGTCGGCTCACTTCATCCGGATGAGGGTTGCGTCAAGCTCTTCGGGAATGTTCTGGCGGACATGTCCGAATCCGAGTTGGATGAGACTCGAAAGCAGTTCGGAATCCTGTTCCAGTCGGGGGCCTTGTTCCAGTCGTTGTCCGTTGGCGACAATGTCTCCCTCATTCTCGAGGAGCATACGGATCTGGACGCCGCCATCATCGACTTCATGGTCAAGATCAAGTTGGAGCTCGTGGATCTGCGGGAAGCGGCCCACAAGTTTCCCGCCCAGATCAGTGGCGGCATGAAGAAGCGAGCTGGATTGGCCAGGGCGTTGGCACTGGATCCAAAGATCCTCTTCTACGACGAACCCAGTGCCGGCCTCGATCCGGTCACATCCGCATCGATCGATCGACTGATCATCGATTTGACGAGAAAGCTGGGTGTCGCCAGTGTGGTCGTCACCCACGAGATGGACTCGGCCTTCGAGATCGCGGATCGCATGGCGATGCTCCATAAGGGGCGTGTGCTGATGCTTGACGACACAGAGGCATTCGAGAAGTTGCGAGACTGGCCTCAGGATCGTCTGGAGGAACTGGATGAGGATCATCAGCTGATTCGTCAGTTCCTTCGTGGTGATGCCGAGGGGCCGTTGACGGAGGATACCGATGGCGAGAGCAGCTACGCTGCTGATCTCCTTGGCATCGACAACAGCAAGTTGACGGGTGGGCGATCGATTCAGACGACTCGTCGAGTTCCGATCCCGGGCAAGAGCAATGGTTTCCTCAAGCGTTTGATTCCCGGTGGCTCACGAACATCAAGTAAGCAAGGACAGAGCAACTCATGAGTAACGAATCCCTACGACAGGCCAACAATGTCAAGGCGGGTGTCTTTGTCACGATCGCTCTGTTTGTCGGATTATTCGTGATCTTCCTGCTGGGGGACCTGTGGACTGTGTTCTTCGGACCTTCGATGAACACCTATGAGACGTCCTACGCTGTCGTAGATGGTGTTTCGTACCTTCAGAAGGGTTCGGAAGTTCGAGTGGGTGGAATCAAGACGGGAGTCGTCGAGCAGGTCTCGTTCGAACTGGACGGCAAGAAGCCCATCGAGATGATTCAGGTCCGGTTCTCGCTTCCAGAGAACATATTGCTCTATTCAAACGCAGTCGCCGTGGTGAAGAGCGGCCTGATCAGCGCTGATTCCTTCATCGCCATTTCCTCATTGGGTTTCGATGAGGCAAACAGGCCCAGGAATGACAGTGGTATCTCGGGTTCGCTGTTGAAGTCCGGTGACGAGTTCAAGGGCACCAATGGCGGCGGAATGCTGGCTTCACTGCTTGGTACCCAGGCGACCGCGGACGTCAATTCCTTCCTGGACATGCTCAATCAGGTGTCTCGCAAGATGAAGCAGGAGGGCTACGTGCTCAAGTGGGTGCTCGGCGCCCCCAGTGCCCGCGAGGTACAGGACGTGATCAAGAACCTCGATGTCGTCATGGCGGATTTCCAGCAGAAGTGGCAGGGGCAGTGGTCGAGCGAGTTATCGAGCATTCTGACCAACGTGAACGCCTCGATGACCAATGTCAACGAGATCATCGACCGCAACGACCAGTCGATCGACGAGATCGTCGCGAATGTCAGATCCCTCACGACCGTCGCCGAGACCGAATGGGCACCGAAGTTGACGTCCATCTTCTCGAATGGCCAGAAGACCCTGGAGGATGTCCAGCAGGTGGTCGAGGACGTCCGGGTCCGCTCACCGATCATGCTCGACAACCTCGGTGATTCGCTGGCGAATCTCAATGTCGGCTCCCAGCAGCTGAGTCGTACCATCACGGAAGTGTCCGCCAGTCCCTGGCGATTGCTCTACAGGCCCACTGACAAGGAATATTCCAACGAGCTGCTCTACGAAGCCGCTCGTAACTTCTCGTTCGGCACGGCGGATCTCAAGGCCGCCACCGGATCGATGAGAAGGCTCATGGATGCTCGAGGTGACGATCTGACCGCGGAGGATCAGGACTTCATACTGATTCGACAGAACCTCATTGACAGCTTCGAGCGATATCAGCGTGCACAGCAGCAGTTGATGGAGATCCTCCGAGGTGATGGAACGGTGTCGGACGACGGTGCCGACGAGGATCAGCCGGGTGGTTCGTGACTCGTTCGTGCTTGATCGAATCACTGGATGATCCGCGGGTCGACGCCTTCAGGGACGTGAGAGATCGTGATCTTCGAGGTCGCGATGGATTGTTCATGGCCGAGTCGGAGCTGGTGCTCAGGCGATTGCTCAGGCAGCCGGAACGATTGCATTCACTACTGGTCTCCCGTGAGAAATGGATTCGTCTTGAAGCATCGCTCGAACAGGTGCCCGAGTCGGTCCCGATCTATGTGGCGGATCTGGATGTGATTGGAGAGATCGCCGGCTTTCATGTCCATCGTGGGGTCCTGGCCCTCGGGCACAGACCGCCTTCGCACGAGATGTCGCTGGAGCATGTGCTGCAGGAGCTGGACGAGTCCACCCCCCGAACGCTGCTGCTGGCGACTGGCATCACGAACGTGGACAACATGGGTTCATTGTTCAGGAATGCCGCCGCGTTCGGAATCGATGCCATCGTGCTCGACGGCTCGTGTTGCGATCCGCTCTACAGGAAATCGATTCGCGTCTCGATGGGACATGTCCTTGGTGTTCCCTGGGCGATGACCGAGGATTGGGCGAATTCCCTCGATCAGCTCAAGAGCAAGTGGGGATTCCATCTCATGGCGGCGGAATGTGAATCTCGAAGCCGTTGCGTCTCGACGGTCGAGTTTCCGGATCATGTCGGATTGATCATGGGAGCGGAGGGGGCCGGGCTCGATGAGTCGACGCTCTCGATCTGCGATTCGATCATCGAGATACCGATGGCCAGAGAGGTTCCGTCACTCAATGTCGCGACCGCGGCTGCCATCCTCATGTGGGAGCGAAGGCGTTCGTTGTCGGTCGAGGGTTGATCAGCCGACCTGCGAGCCTGTGGAGCAGTCGGTCGTCGTTGAGCTGGTCGTCTCTGAATCCTCGTCGAAGCGTTCGATGTCCGCGCCGAGCTCATTGAGTTGGTCCTCAAGTCTGGAATAGCCCCGATCGAGGTGATAGATCCTCGAGATCGTGGTGGTTCCCTCAGCGGCCAGACCGGCCAGGACCAGACTGGCCGAGCCGCGTAGATCACTGGCCATCACGGGGGCGCCCACCAGACGGTTCACCCCCTGGACGACGACGGTTCCACCCTGGCGATAGACCAGTGCGCCCATTCTGGTGAGTTCGGAGACATGCAGGAAGCGATCCGGGAAGATCTTCTCGGTGACGATGCTGTTGCCATCGGCAAAGCACAGGAGCGTCATCATCTGAGCCTGGATGTCGGTGGGGAAGCCCGGATAGGGCTGCGTCGTGAAGAGTGCGGGCTTCAGACGGCGTTCGCTGGTCACCTTGATGGTGCATCTACCGGCAGGCTCGAGGGGATCGAGCCTTTCCAGACGGACGCCGGTTGCCTGCAGGCGATCAACGACGGCGAGCAGGTGATCCATCGGGAAGTCCTCGATGGTGACGTCTCCATTCGTGATTGCCGATGCGATCGCGAGTGTGGCCGCGACGATCCGGTCGGGCATGACCTGATGATCGCAGCCATAGAGTTCCGTGCATCCACGAATCGTTATTCTGGGAGTACCTGCACCACTGATCGATGCGCCCATGCTGTTGAGCATGACGGCGAGATCCTGGATTTCAGGTTCGCAGGCCGCCGACTCGATGATCGTCACGCCCTCTGCACGAGTCGCGGCACACATGACATTGGCTGTTCCAAGGACAGTCGAGCCGAACGGGCCACCCAGGAAGATCGTTCCTCCCTTGAGCCGGTCGGCTCTGGCCACGATGTCACCGCCATCGAGTTCGATCTTCGCGCCCAGCGCCTCCAACCCTCGAAGATGGAGATCCACAGGGCGATCGCCTATGGCGCATCCTCCGGGCATGGCCACCCGAGCCTGGCCATATCGTGCCAGAAGGGGACCCAGGACACAGATGCTCGCCCGCATCGTCTTCACGATGTCGTAGCGTGCATGCCAGGACCCGTCGTCGGGGGTATCCAGTCGGAGATCCGAGCCGTCGTGTTCCACATGACAGCCCAGTTCCTTCATCAGCCGGACCATGTTGTCGATGTCCGACAACCGTGGCAGATTGCGCAGCTGGACCGGCCCCTTGGCCATCAAGGCGGCGGCGATCTGTGGCAATGCTGCATTTTTCGATCCATCGACGCGAATACGGCCGTTCAAACGCTTGCCGCCAGTGATTCTGAAACCATCCATTGCGCGTGTTTCCAATCCCTTGGAGTTCTCGTTGATATTGCCGGAAAATCCGGCGACCCTTGACGAACCAGTTCCTTCTGGCTGCTGGACTCCCTGATCCTACCTTTAACCACGCCTGAATGCGCAAGGTAAATTCCGGCTTGCCCCTCTTGTCGGTACAACCCGCAAGAGGCCAGCTGTTTTCACTTCCTTCGTCAATTCATGCCGCATCTCTCCATCTTCTGAATCGTAGCTTGAGGTAGTTGGATTCCTTTCGTTCCCCCTTTTGCCTGGAGGATTGCCCATGCATCCTGCCCTGAACACATTCGTCGTCGTTTCGCTTCTCGTCCCAATGGAGGCCTGCCTGCTGCCTGTTCTGGCGGAGGAGGATCCTCCAGCAGCCCTTGAACTGATCGGTGTGATCCGTGATTTCAAGGAACGGACCGTCCAGGGAGGACATCCCGATTTCGAACGCCGCCCCGATGGTGGTTTCGGACATTTCGCGGGCAATGTCGATGCCCAGCTTGGTGAGGATGGAAAGCCCGTCTACACCGGCGAGGGGTATTACGTCCGTCGTCAGTGGCAGGATTCGCAGGGGCGACCCATCTGCTGGGCGGTCTACGACAAGGAACTCGGTGATAAGCGTGGTCGCAAGGGCGGTTCCGACAGTGGTGGCATCGAATCGGGTCAGTCCTTCGAGTTGTGGTACCGGGACGTTCCCGGAGTCAACATCTCAAAGCCGCTCGCATTGACCTTCAGCAGGCAGTCCGATGGCAGTTACGTATTCGATGACAAGACGGATCCCATCTACAGCGAGAAGAACGGATTCTTTCCGATCGATGACCAGCTGTTCGGCAATTCCGCTGGCCCGATGGGTCGTAATTTCCACTTCACCTTCGAGCTGCACACCCAGTTCACCTACAAGGCGGATCAGCAGAATCTGTTTCGATTCACCGGTGATGATGATGTGTGGGTGTTCGTCAACGGGCAGCTCGTGATCGACATCGGTGGTGTCCACTCGGCGGTTGATCAGACCATCGATCTTGATCGTCTTGGATTGGAGGATGGTGAAACCTACTCCCTTGATTTCTTCTTCGCGGAACGCCATCGAACGGAGTCCAATTTCCGGATCGTCACGAATCTTGAATTGGAAACCAGTCGAGTGCCTCCCATGACGGCTGCCTACGACTGATTCAGTTGTAAATCATGCTCGAGTCATGATCCATGGCCGGATGGATCGGTGAAAACCGATCCATCCGGCCTTTCATCTTCCGTTTGCTCTGTGCTTGTGCTTCAGCCTTTCTATACTCCCATTCGTCATGAGCGAACCGGAATTCCCCGATGTCCAGATGCATCTTGTTCGACCGAGGACGCCAGTCACCGGGACGATTGTCGAATCGACCCCTTGTCTGAACGGTCGTTCGGCGAGCTTCGTCAGGCATATCTGCGTCGATGTCTCAGGTACGCCGCTTGCCGGCAGCTTTCATGCCGGACAGGCGTTCGGAGTCATCCCACCCGGTGAGGAGTCCCGGGGACGATCTCATTCCGTCCGGTTGTACTCGATCGCCTCTCCCGCCTGGGGGGAGGATGGACACGGCGCGGTCATATCGACGACATGCAAACGGCTCATCGGCGAGAACGATTCCGATGAAGCGGATGAACACGGTCTCTTCCTCGGCGTCTGCAGCAACTATCTCTGTGATCTGAGCGTCGGGGACAAGGTTCAGGTAACGGGTCCCGCAGGCAAACGCTTCGTTCTGCCGATCGATCGGGATCGGCATGACTACCTCTTCGTGGCCACCGGTACCGGCATCGCGCCATTCAGAGGGATGGTGAAGGAGCTTCTGGAACATCCTGATGGACCTTGTTCAAGCGAGATACATCTGGTGATGGGAGCTCCCTATGGAACCGATCTGATGTACCACGACTGGTTCGAGTCCCTGGAACGTGCACATCCACGCTTTCACTATCATCCCGTCATAAGC
>DEYM01000098.1:28255-61392 GCA_002364555.1 Phycisphaerales bacterium UBA3158
CCCTGCACGACTTGCTCGTCAGAGACAGGACGTTGATGTATATGTGTGGAATAGAGGGAATGCAGAACGGGCTGTATCTCCTCCTTGAACAACTGGGCATCGCCGACAACTATCTTGTCATGCCCGAAAACATGGAAACGATGGTCAATGCCGAGCCTGCCGCGATGAGAAAGATTCGCCCAGCGGCCCGGTGCATGGTAGAGGTCTACTAGACATGGGATTGCTGTACAGCGCCGTTATCAACATGCAGATCCAGCTCGCACAGCTTTTCTCCTCGGGGGATTCCGCTTCCAAGGCAGCCGATTCGGCGGACAAGAGTGCCTCTTCCATCGAGCACAGTTCGGTCGGGATCGTCAGGGCCTTCGGCGAAAGCTCAATCAAGGAGTATCTCGGAAGCGCATTCGACTGGATCTACTCGTTCTACAAGAGCATCGGCATCGGCGAGGCCGTATCCGACTGGATGTCGTGGGTGACTTTCGGTGTGATCATTCTGATCCTCTGCATAGTGATCAACTCCATCACCAAGCTGGGAATCAGGGCGTTCGTCAATCCGAAGCTGCTCAAGCACGAGTCCAGCTGGTCCGACGCGATCGTCGAGAGTGGTGTGATCCTCAAGCTCTCGCACTTCATTCCGCTGTTCCTGCTGGCAGCTTGTCTTCCGCTGCTGTTCTCTGAGGATTGGCAGGAATGGCTGCTTCCATACCTGACCCTCTACGGACTCTGGGTGGTTCTCATTGTCGGGTTCGCATTGATCGAACTTGGGGGCGATCTCTATCAGTCCCACAAGAAAGAGGATCGCTCGGCCATCCTCGGGCTGCTCCAGGCCTGCAAGTTGATTCTCTCCCTGATTGCCATCATCCTTGGACTGAGCATCCTGTTCTCCAAGTCGCCGATCTACTTCCTGTCCGGAATCGGTGCCTTCATGGCGGTGTTCCTCCTCATCTTCAAGGACACCCTGCTTGGTCTCGTCGCCGGCCTGCAGCTGGGAGCCAACGACATGGTCAGGGTCGGTGACTGGATCGCCATACCTGGAACCGAGGTGGATGGAGATGTCGTTGAGCTGAGTCTCACGACGGTCCAGATATCCAACTGGGATCGGACCATCGCCATGGTTCCAGCCTACGACCTCTTCCAGAAACCCTTCATCAACTGGCGGGGAATGTCCGATTCAGGTGGTCGTCGCATCAAGCGTTCCATCAACATCGACATATCCTCCATCCAGTTCGCAACGGATGAGATGCTGGAAAAATGGAGTGGCATCACGCTGCTCAAGCCGTATCTGGAAGACAAGAAGAGTGAGATCGAGCAGTGGAACAAGGAGCAGGGGGTGGACTCCTGTGAGGATTTCAATGCCAGAAGGCAGACCAACATCGGTGCCTTCCGGGCCTACATAGAGTCCTATCTCCGCAAGCATCCCAAGATCCATCAGAAGGATTTCACATTTCTGGTGAGGCAGCTGCAGCCGACTTCGGAAGGGCTGCCGATCGAGGTATACGTCTTCACCAACGACAACCGCTGGGTCGAGTACGAGGGCATCCAGTCCGACATCTTCGACCACCTGCTCGCGGTCGTCCCGTTCTTCGATCTGGAAGTCCACGAGCTGCCCAGCGGCAGCGATATCCGCATGGCGGAATCACCGGGGGCCGCGGCCGCCGCGGCCATCGGGACTCAGCCTTCCTGATCACCGACGGGGGGATCGTCATTGGGTGGAGTCGCCGGTCCCTGCGCCTTGAGCAGGGACCAGACGAGCCATCCGATGGCGGCCATGCCCACGCCGGTGATGAGCCAACTGATCATCGAGAATCACCCATCGGCCTTTTCGGATTGAATCCGAGTGCGGAGTTCCTCAACGGCCACCTCGAGCTGACGATCCTTGCCGGCCGCTTCGTCTTCAGGCGTTCTGAGCACCCGGATGTCGGGCATGGCACCCATGGCCTCCATGTCGGTGCCATCGGGGAGCCGCCATCCTCGGAACGGTCTTCGAACTCTTGATCCATCGACCAGCGTGAAGCTGCCTGTCGAGATGACGCCACCGAAGGTCTCCTCGCCCACGACCGTACCGCGGTCGGTGTTCTTGATGGCGTGGGTGAAGATCTCCGCATTGGAGAAGGAGTGTTCGTTCGCCAGCACGACGATCGGCTTCGACCAGGCGTAGATGAGCCTTCGGTCCCGCGGGTAGGCCTCCTTGGGTGCATCCTCCCAGGCGACGCCTCGTGGGATGGTGGAGGAGTGGACCGGAGCCGTCAGCGAGGTCAGCAGCACGTCGGTCGTCCAGCCGCCTCCGTTGTTGCGCACATCGATCACCAGTCCATCCTTGCCGTGGGCGGCCGCATAGAGCTGATGTTCGAATTCGTGGACCGAGGCCATGTTCATGCCTCGGATGTGGAGATAGCCAAGTTGCCCATCGCTGAGGTCATCGACCATCTCGCGATTCCCTTTCAATTCATCCTGATACGCCAGTCCGTTCCAGGCGGACCATGAAACGGGCTTGATGAGCATCGTGTGATCCTCGCCATCTCGGCTGATCTCGAGAATGGTCTCCTTGTTGCGTGTTCCGTCCATGGCTCTTGAGAGATCGATGGTCGGAGCGGATTCCCTTGACTCCGCAAGCGTGACATCGTTGACACCCAGGATGACATCACCAACGAGAAGTTCCGATTCGGGATGGGCTGCGGGGGATTTCTCCAGCACACCGGTGACCTCATAGCCTCCCGGGACAGGAGTCGTGGCGATTCCCAGATAGCCGATGGGGTTGTTCGACGTAGAGAATCCACCGCCGCCGTAGATGCCCGTATGGGAGGCGTCGACCTCGCCAAAGAGCATGTTCACCACACGATTGAAGGCCTGTGGTGTGCGGGTTGTCATGGCCAGTTCGCGATAGCGATCGGTCATGGCGTCCCAGTCGAGCCCCTTGATGTCGGGGTGATAGAACCATCGGCCGAACAATCGAGCGGTCTCGTCGAACTTCTGCGACTGTTCCTGTGAAATCATGATCTCGGCATCGGCATCGATGCCGATCGTCTCCGAGGATCCGCCCTTCATGGGCATGGTCTTGGCGTTGCCGCCGCTGATGTAGCTGATGGTCTTGCCCGAGGGAATCATGCGAAGGTCCGCGACGGAGCCCGTCGTGAGCTTCTTGCGGTTCTTGCCCATGGCATCGACCTTGTAGAGTCCCTGTGTTCCATCGATCTCCGCACTGAAGAGGATCGAATCGCCTCCGGGTGAGAGGAGCAGATCGTCCTCGGCTCCATCGAAGCTCGTCAGGCGATCGGATCGATTCCAGGCCGTATCCAGATTCTCGAAGGCAATCGCATCGGCTGGTTCATGGTCCGCCTCCAGATCCACGATATCGATGATCTTCTTCTTGCCGGCGACCTTCGCGGTCTCCTCGAAGTGCTTCGTCCGTTCCCACTCGCTGAGACCGGCGAGGGTTTCATCGAGGAAGATTCGATAGACGTCGTAGGCATCATCCGTACCGATCTGGTTGCGATCGCTTCGGAAGATGACGACCTTGCCGTCATCGCTGATCCTGGGCGACTCGTCGAGATCGGGATGTCTGGTGAGATTGGTGGTCCCTTCGGGGTCGTTCACATCCATGAGCCAGATATCGCTGTTGAAATCGAGGTCGAGCTTGGCGTAGATGATGTGCCTGGAGTCGGAGGTCCACTGGATTTCAGGTGGCCACCACGATTCCAGCAGGAGGCGGTCCTCGCCAGTCGCCAGATCAAGCAGGTGGACATCCCCGCGATCGCGGAGATAGATCAGGGAGCGACCGTCGGGCGAGGGCATCGGATGATGGTTGGCGTTTTCATCGACCACGACCGGCGTGAACTCGAACCGAAGCGCCTCTGCCCATCGCTTGCCTGATTCATTCTCCTCGGCGTCCTTTTCATCCTCGACTTCTTCATCATCCGCTTCGGAGGAATCCTCCGATTCGCCCGAGTCGTCGGGTGTTTCAGTGGATGCCTTGGTGGCATTCTGGTTCGAGGGCTGCTCGGTCTTGGGAGGATCCGTTTCATCCGTGGATGTGTCGCCGTCGCTTTCCTCGTCGCCCTCGCCCTCGCTCTCGCCCTCGTCCTCGCTCTGATCCTCATCCTCTTCAGGTTCGAGATCGGCTCTCGAGAGCGCGACCGTCACGGCCCAGATGCCCTCGTGTCCGGATCGGTCCGAAGTGAAGTACAGCTTGTCGCCATCCGGTGAGAAGCTGATCCAGCCGTCTCTTGCATGATCTGAGGTGATGAGCTTTGTGGGATGGTCCTCCTCGACGTTTCTCACCAGCAATTGTCCGCGTGCAGCGAACGCCATCGCCTCACCGCTGGGATGAAGCACAGCCTCGTCGACTTCGTTGTCCAGTCTCTGCATTCGGCTGATGGGCCTTGACTGATCGGGGTTGACTCTGAGATCTATTCTGGTGGCCGGACTGTCGGGCCGATCGAGGTTGACCCTGTACAGCTGATCCCACTCGGCGAAGACCGCGGTCGATCCATTGTCGGAAACGGCCAGGTCCCGAATGCCATGTCCGATCGTGGTCTGGCCATCCAGAGGGGCGCGTGAGGTGATCTGGAGAAGTCCATCCTCATCGCTACCAGCTGGAAGTCGCCACAGATTGTTCTGTCCATCTCTGGATGACACGAACACGACATCTCCATTTGGTAGCGGGAAGGCGTGGCTGTCATTGGCTCTGTGCTGGGTCAATCTCCTGAAGCTGCCGTCATCACGCTGGATCGACCAGATGTCCTGGTTGCTGCTGCCGCGATAGCGTGGTCTCTCCATTGGAGCACCGCCCCTCGAGAACACGATCTGATCGTCGTTCATTCTGGGGGCGTCGCCTTTGGCGGACGTGATCGCTGTGACCGGGCCGCCATCGAGTGGAGCCTCGTACAGGCCGCTTTCCCGAAACAGTGATGGTTCTCGATAGCCCCAGAAGAGAATGGACTTCCCGTCCGGTGTGAATCCAGAGAGATACTGGTTTCGATCACTGGTCACCACCCGCTCGATGGGGCCTGTGGGAATGAGTCGTTGTCCGCGCATCTCGACAGGCATGACATGAAGGCTCGTCGCACCGTGACGATTGGATTCGAAGGCCAGAAGCGAGCCATCGGGTGAGAAACTGCTTCTGAGTTCATCGGATTCGTTCGAGGTCAGGCGTTCCGCATGCCCACCACCGGTTGGAACCGACCATAGATCACCACCAAGCGAAAACACGGTCATCGAACCATCTGGAGAAAGCGATGGATACTGGGGAAAGCCTGATGTTGAAGCGGCCATGGCGCCGCCACAGCTCAACAGGAGGCAGGAAACGGTGAACAGCAGCCTAATCATGGATCGTGTTCCTTGGCAGAAAGGGGTCTTAATGGGCTTCACAATGTAGGGGAGCGGCTGGTGATCGTGGTAGTCGGGCTGGAATTGATACCAACGACATTCCCGAGTTGCCCACGAATCGATCCAAGGGGGGCATTTGGTCGCCTTGGCCTGCCAAATCACTGATTCGAGCACCTTGATTAAGGTGCTCTTAACGAGTTGAAGAGCTGATAAACAGCGTTTTTATCGATTTAAAGCCGGTTCCTTCGACTTTAAAGAGTTTTCCAGATCGATGAGTAAAAGTCTTGACCTGACCTTAATAGGCTGGCAAGGTGTACTTAACCACTAAATCCACATGGAGAATTCCGTCTCCGGATCGAGTGGTGAGGAAAGAGAGATAGAGGGGAAATGAGTAAATCCCTTACAGATCAGGTTCGTATGTACCGCGCGACCAACAGCATCGCTGTTGTTGGGTGCTGAGAGCCTGTATTGCATGCATGCTTGCGTCGATAATCCTGGACGAGGGAGTTCAGGAGGCAAGCTTAAACCATGGTGAGTCCAATCCGGTAATCGACTCGGATAGTCAGGACAAGTTTTAGGATCCTTTGAGGAGGAGAAATTATGAAAATGCGAACGCTTACAGTTGCTAGCGTAGCAACGGTCACGGCAGTAGCCGCTGGCCTCGCAATGGGTGATTCAGTCACCCTCGATCTTGCTGGTGTTAACAGCAATGACAGCTTTGGTAGCCCATTCAACGAATTTTCCCTGCTGAATCTCGGCGATGTCACCATCACCGGAATCGGTTGGGACAACGTTGTCGGTAACGGCGATGATTCAGCCGTTTCATGGGGCAATGAGATGACAATGGCAGTCGTAGACGCCGGCGATCTCTCTGGAGTCTTCATCTCGTTCTTCCCAGAAGAGGGAAGCGCATCTGCTGGTGGCGTATGGGGCCCTGCTTCAAGCGGCGGCGTCATCGATCTGGCAGCACAGGGACTCGCATTCAACACGACCTCAGGTTCACTGCTGGTCGAGTTCTTCGAGTCTTATGATGATGGTGCAGACGCAACCGATGCTCACTACGAGTCCGGTACCGTCACCATCGAGTACTCGGTTCCAGCTCCAGGTGCTCTGGCACTTCTGGGTCTCGCCGGACTCGCTGGCCGTCGTCGTCGACGCGCCTGATAAGTGTGACCTGGACTTCGGGGGAATCTCCATCCTCTGAATCAAGTCCAAGACATGCTGAATCGATATCTTCCCACACCCCCTCGTCTTTCAGGCGAGGGGGTGTCTTTTTTGGCCTCTGTCTTCGGGCAATGGCTTAACCATTGTCAAATCAGGAGTTCGCACACAACCATTCCGATGGTCCGGATAACACGAATCATTCCTGAGCCATCACCGGGCTCCTTGGAGGATTGAGCGTGACCAGGACGGTATTCGGGGTAGGATGATGTGCTGTTTACGACGAGTCCGGTCAAGTGCTCATCGGTAATGACCGATGGCTGGACTTCAGGAACTCACGCTGATTTTACCCAGTGGATTCATAGACCAAAGAAGAGGAATTCCATGTCTCAGAAGCGAATCGTGGTTGGTGGTGGTGGCGGTTTCATCGGGGGACATCTCGTCAGCTCACTGCTTGCCCAGGGGCATTCAGTCCGCAGCGTCGACATCAAGTCGACTGACAACTGGTATCAGGTCCATCCAGACGCCGAGAACGTCGTGGCCGATCTCTCCAAACTGGAACATGCCGAAGCAGCCTGCGACGGCATGGACGAGGTCTATCAGCTGGCCGCCGACATGGGCGGGATGGGTTTCATCGAGAACAACAAGGCCCTGTGCATGTTGACGGTGCTCACAAGTACCCACATGCTCACGGCGGCTCGTGACAAGGATGTCAAGCGTTTCTTCTACTCCTCGTCCGCATGCGTCTACAACGCGGACAAGCAGAAGAGCGAGGATGTCGTGGCTCTGAAGGAGGAGGATGCGTATCCGGCCATGCCTGAGGATGGCTACGGGTGGGAGAAGCTGTTCACCGAACGAATGTGCCGACACTTCCGGGAAGACTACGGAATGGATTGTCGAATGGCTCGATACCACAACGTCTACGGTCCGGAAGGGACCTGGGATGGTGGTCGTGAGAAGGCGCCAGCCGCCATCTGCCGAAAGGTCATTCATGCCAAGCATACCGGTGATCATTCGATCGAGATCTGGGGCGATGGTCATCAGACCCGTTCCTTCATGTACATCGACGACTGCGTCAAGGGCACCCAGGACATCCTCAACAGTGATGTGCTGGAGCCGATGAATCTCGGATCCGACGAGCTGACCACCATCAACGGCCTGGTCGACATCGTCGAGGACATCGCGGGCATCAAGCTCGAGCGTAGTCATAACCTCGATGCACCCAAGGGTGTGAACGGTCGCAACTCGGACAACACCATGATCATGGACAAGCTTGGTTGGGCACCATCCATCAAGCTTCGTGACGGCATGGAACGTACCTATCGATGGATTCATGATCAGTACATGGCCAAGAATGGCTGAGCATGCATCGTTGCAAGGCGGCTCTTTCTAGGACTGGTGCCTGGCTGGTTGCCTGAGGCTGCGCATGACCGGGGGTCCAGGCCGATGCTTGTTGTTGGAAAGGTCACATGAGCAAGTCCGCACGTACATCCAGAGTGCTCATGCTGAGTCAGGTATATCCACCGGATCCTGCCAGTGTGGGGCAGCATCTCCATGATGCGGCAGCCGAACTCGTTCGGCGTGGCCATGATGTCAAGGTGCTCGCCTCTGCGCGTGGATATGACGATCCGTCCATGAAATACGCTCGTCACGAGATCCGTGATGGCGTCCAGATCCGTCGGCTCCCGCTGTCATCATTCGGCAAGGGATCCATACCGGTTCGTGTGGCGGCGGGCATGGCCCTCATGCTTCAGGAGATCGTGCATGGCCTGTTCACACGGAACCTCGACAGCATTCTCGTCAGCACGTCGCCGCCGATGTGTCCGATCGCGGCCATGATCATCTCGTTCGTGCGCCGCAAGCCCATCACCTACTGGGTGATGGATCTCAATCCGGACCAGATGATCGAACTTGGCAAGATCAAGGAATCATCCTTCCCCGCGCGTGTCTTCAACTGGCTCAACCGACGGATTCTCAAGCGGTCTCGACGTATCGTCGCCCTGGACCGCTTCATGGCCGAACGTCTCTATCGCAAACAGGATGTGCGTGAGAAGACGGTCATCATGCCACCCTGGCCACACGACGATCATGTCGAGATGATCGACCACGCCGACAATCCCTGGCGCAAGGAGCATGTCGATGATGGCCAGTTCGTGGTCATGTACAGCGGCAATCATGGGTTCTCGACGCCTGTGACGACCGTTCTTCAGGCATCCCTGCAGATGCAGGACGTCGAAGGTCTGGAGTTCCTGTTCATCGGTGGGGGCGTCGGCAAGAAGGAAGTGGATGAGACGCTCGGGCGTGAAAAGCCGACGAACGTGAGATCGATGCCGTACCAGCCGTTCGACACGCTTCGTTTTTCACTATCCGCTGCGGATGTCCATCTCGTTTCGGTCGGTACTGATGTCGTCGGTGTCGTGCATCCCTGCAAGATCTACGGAGCCATGGCCGTCGGCAGACCGATACTGCTGCTGGGCCCGGATCCATGTCATGCTTCGGATCTGGTGCTGGAAAACGACATCGGCTGGCAGATAAGCCATGGTGATGTGGAGCGAGCGATTGAGGTGATCCGCGAGATCCAGGCGACGCCGCCCGAGAAACTCAGGGAAATGGGCCGGCGTGCCCAGGAAGTCGTTCGAAGGGATCTGTCGAAACAGGATCTCTGCGGTCGTTTCTGCGACGTCGTCGAGAACAAGGCGTGAACACATGAAGAAGTACATCTTCATCCAGAATGATCCCTTCTATCTGCCTCGCGTGCTGGACAGCGTGCTGGAGGTCTACGGGGACTCGGTCGTGGGTGTCAACATCCAGTCGGTCGCCCAGGGAAAGCGGACCGTGTTCGGTACCGCCATGGATCTTCTGAAGCTCTATGGATTCAGGTACTTCCAGTGGAAGCTGCGTCAGTATCTCTGGTGCAAGGTCAAAGCCAAGGTCGTCAACGGCTGGATGGGTCGTCTTACCAGGTGCTACAGCGTCGGCGCAGTGGCCAGGAAACACGGTGTCGAGGTGACGGAGGCCGTCAACGTCAACAGCGACGAATTCCGCTCCCATCTCCGCGAGCATGGCGTCGAATTCATCGTCTCCATATCCGGCACGCAATTCTATGGTAAGAGGCTTCGTGAACAGACCTCGGCAGGCATCGTGAATTGTCATGGCGCCCTGCTTCCGAACTACCGCGGTCTGATGCCTTCCTTCTGGACACTGGCCAATGGAGAGACCGAAGGTGGTGTGAGCGTCCACTTCGTCAACGAGAAGCTGGATGATGGTCCGATCGTGGTGCAACGCCGCTATCCGATCGATTCCGCCGACACGTTGGAGGACGTCATGGCCAGATCGAAGAAGATCGCGGCCGAGGCGATCATCGAGTGCATCCGACTCGTGGAGGCGGGGGATCCTCCTCTGATGGACAATCCGGAAGAGGGGGCGAGCCACTACTCCATGCCCACCAGGGAGGATGTCCGTCGGTTCCGTGAACACGGGCATCGCTTCGCGTGAAATTGAAGGTCACCACATGAGCCATCCAGTCGTCAATGCAATGAGCTTCGACATCGAGGATTGGTTCCACATGGTCGGCATCGAATCCGTCGAGGATGTCCGCAAGTGGGACGAGTTCCCGACGCTGGTCGAACGCTATACCGATGGGATCATCGGGCAACTCGACGCGCATGGCACCCGGGCCACCTTCTTCATACTCGGCTGGGTGGCGGACCGCTACCCGTCGCTCGTGAGGAGAATCGTCGACTCCGGGCACGAAGTCGGCACGCATTCCTTCTGGCATCGTCAGGTGGACGCGCTCGAGCCCGCTGTCTTCAAGGAGGATCTCCAGAGATCCATCGATGCCATCGAACAGGCTGGTGGTCAGCGTGTTCGTGGTTTTCGAGCGCCATCATTCTCCATCCGGCCCGGTGCCGAGTGGGCGTTCGATGTGATCCTCGACTGCGGCCTCGAATACGACGCCAGCCTTTTTCCGGCACCGCGTGGTCACGGAGGGTATCCGGCGCCACGCGGCATCCATCGTTTCACGGACATGCCATCGGGTCGCAGCATCCCGGAGCTGCCCATGAGCGTCATGAGACTGGGGCCGGCGGGATTCGGGTTCACCGGGGGGGGCTATCTGAGGTTCCTGCCCGGTTGGTTCATCAGGCAGGGCGTCCGAAGGCTCAACAACCAGGGCCACCCGGCCGTGGTATATCTGCATCCCAGGGACTTCGCTCCGGACTGTCCAAGAGTGCCCATGCCATTGAAGCGTCGCTTCAAATGCTATGTTGGGCTCGGGACCACCTTCGGCAAGCTCGATCTTCTGTTGTCGAACTTCGAATGGGCGGCCTGTGAGACGATACTCGGACTGGATTCACCTCCTGAAGTGGATGACGCGGCATGACTGATCAAACACCATCGCATGAGATGCTGACGAGTCCACACTCCATGCGCAACAAGCTTGCGAGACTTCTCTGGGGTGTGGTGTACGTCCTGCTGTTTCGGTACAGCCCTCGATCGTTCCATGCGTGGAGATACGTGATCCTTCGACTGTTCGGTGCCCGGATCCATCGCACATCGCGCGTCTACCCCAAGGCTCGTGTGTGGTATCCCGGCAACCTGGTGATGGGTCCGCACGCATGCCTGGGTGAAGGTGCGGAATGCTACAACGTCACGACCATCACCATCGGTGAATGGACGACCGTGAGCCAGTACGCCTACCTCTGTGGCGCGACCCATGATCACGAGGACGTGAAGTTTCCATTGATTCCGAAGCCCATAACGCTCGGTAAGCGAGTCTGGATCGCCGCTGACACCTTCGTCGCGCCCGGTGTGACGATCGGTGACGGAACCGTTGTGGGCGCTCGTTCCTCGGTGTTCAGGGATCTTCCACCATGGCAGATCTGCATGGGCTCCCCGGCCAAGCCTCTCAAGCCACGCGAACTGGGTCCTTCGGACTTCGGTTACGACGAATCCCGGGATGGAGACTGAATCATGTGTCGTTGGCTCGCCTATTGCGGCAATCCCATTCCAATGAGTGGACTCCTGTCCGATCCCGAGCATTCGCTGCTGCAGCAATCCAGGCAGGCCATCCAGACCCAGTACACCGTGAATGGTGATGGCGTGGGCGTGGGGTGGTATTCTCCCGACTCCTCCGAACCTGGTCTGTATCGCGATACTCGTGCCGCCTGGAACGACGAAAACGTCGAGAGTCTGAGCCGCCATGTCCATTCCGGTCTGTTTCTGGCTCATGTCAGAGCCGTGACCCAGGGCTCGGTCGGCCGTGTCAACACACATCCATTTCGCATGGGCAACTGGTTGTTCCAGCACAATGGTGACGTCGGTGGATGGGACAAGCTGCACAAGGACATCGATCAGCTGATCGATCCGGAGTTCTACTCCCAACGCAAGGGGCAGACTGATTCCGAGACCCTGTTCGCGCTCGCCATGACCAGAGGTCTCCGGGATGATCCCGTCTCGGCGATCAACGACATGATCAGAGAGGTCGAGAGGCTTCGCGCGAAGCACGAGATCAAAGAACCATTCCGTATGAGCATCGCGGTCAGCGAGGGCACATCACTCTGGGCGGCCAGATACAGCAGCAACGGAGATACGCCAACGCTCTACTGGGGACAGGGGTTGTCGTTGGCGGGATCGGATGGCGAGATCTTCCATCTGGATCGGCATTCGACGGTGGTCGTGTCCGAGCCCCTCGACAAGGAACAGCACAGCTGGGAGTCCGTTCCCGACAGTAGCCTGCTGCACGTGGCCGATGGGGTACTCTCGGTTTCGCCGCTCCAACTCGATTGATCGGTGGCCAGGCCGAGTTCATGATTCCATGGATGCCTGTTAGCATCTGGTAGATGAACCACAGGAAATGTCCATGACCGAATCCGCGCAGCAGAGATGCTCATGGAATGCCAGGTGGTATCTGCGGTACGCTTTCCTTTCGGACGCGTATTTCTGGCTGCCCGTCTTCTTTCTGTATTTCAGCGAGATACTGACGCTCGATCAGGTCCTCCTGCTCGAGATGGTCTACTACGTCGGCGTCTATGTGATGGAGGTTCCAAGCGGCTGGTTCTCCGATCGGTTCGGTCGTCGAATAACGATGCTGCTGGCTGCGGTCATTCTCGCCGTCGCCTACGGGATGATCTTCGCCGGTAGCAGCTTTCTGGTATTCGCCATAGCGCAGTTCCTGAAGGCCGCGGGCATTTCGTTCAAGAGTGGGACGGAGACCGCCTTTCACTTCGATTCCCTCAAGGCCATCGGGCTTGAAGACGAGTTCGGAAAACGCGAGGCTGTCGTGGCCCGTAATCGTTTTCTGGGTGGGGCGGCAGCCGCGCTGATCGGTGGTCTGGTCGCCATGTGGTCCCTGCAGATGGCCTATCTGGTGGCCTGCGTCTTCGCGATTCTGATGGTGCTTCTCGTGTACAGGTTCTTCGAGCCGCCAATCGAGGAGGAGGAGAAGCATGCCAATCCGATCAGCGAAGTCATCAGTTGTCTGGGGTATCTGAAGCAGCCGATGCTCATGTTCATCATGCTCTTCTTCATTCTCATGACGATCCTGAACCATGTCCCGTATGAATTCTTCCAGCCGTACATCAGCTGTTCGCTCGAATCGTTCCATTGGGGAGAAGGCGCCACGCCACTTGTCAGTGGCATACACGTGACACTGGCACTGCTCGTGGCATCCGCCTTCGGGGCCTGGAGCATCGGGATCAGGAACCGGATCGGCATCTGGTGGACGCTCCTGTCGGCGGCGATTCTCCAGACGCTGATCATCACCGTGATGGCCTGGGTGCTGGCTCCGATCATCCTGGTGCTGCTGCTGGCCAGATCGGTACCACGCGCGTTGATGGCCCCGGTCATCAATGCGGCGGTCACTGGACGGGTCCAGCGAAAACATCGTGCCACCTATCTCTCGATGCAGAGTCTGGCCGGGCGTCTGTCGTTCGCCGGGATGCTGCTGTTGCTGACCTCCGTTGTGCCCGCGAACGAGCATGCGACATGGGCCAGTCTGTCCACTGCGCTCAGATTGAGTTCGTGGATCGCCATCGGTGGCACGACGATGTTCATTCTGGTCGCCCTCGTGAGGTCTCGAAGAGATGGAACCGGCGAACTGGCGGCATGAACAGCCTGGTCAAGCATCGATTCCCAGTCTCGCTCGAGCCTGTGAGCTGTCCAACCCATCTATCTGGATGAGCTTGTCCCGGGCCGTATGACCGCTGATCAGGGTCAGTTGCCCTCGTGGAATCCCGAGTTGCTCACAGAGCAGTCCGATGATCGCCTGATTGGCCTTGCCGCCTTCGGGCGGAGCGATGATTCGAATCTTGAGTTGATCGCCCAGAAGGCCGGCGATCGTGTCGCGTGAGGCTCCCGGAACGGCCTTGATTCTCAACAGTAGTCGCTCGTCATGTGTACTGAGCCAGTCCTGCATGGCCCTCAGGGTACTGTTTCTTTCAGCCGATCGTTGGTGGCTGTTACACTCGGTTCGTGCTTCCGAAACATGAACTCGATGCCATCCGATTCGAGAACCTGGCGGATACCGTTCTGGCTGAGCGTGTCTTCCAGGACAGGGTTGCGCTTGATGTCCATGTTCTGCAGACCAGTGAACATCTCCGACCTTCACAGTTGGATGTGGATGGATTCAGTCCGGTCCAGTTAGGCTGGCGATGGGGGCCCGTCTGGTCGACGGCCTGGTTCCGGATCACGGCGGATGTGCCCGGCTCCTTCACGGGCAGACCTCTGGCGATTCAGTTCTCCAGTGGAACGGAGGCGACCTTCTGGAGCGGGGACACACCCTGGCACGGACTGGACGAAAACCGGGATCTGGTTCGTCTTGATTCCACTCTTCTGGATTCGGACCATGTGGAATTCCTGATCGAAGCCGCCTGCACACTGCCGCTTGGTGCCAGTACGTTCTGGTGGGATCATCCCGAGGTCCAGGCACGTTGGCGCGAGCCCAATCCGGGTCGACTGGAATCAGCTTCTCTGGTGGTGCTGGACGAAGCGGCATGGCGTCTGAGAGAGGCCTGGGATTTCGCCCGGCGTCTTCTACTGGCCTTGCC
Source organism: Phycisphaerales bacterium UBA3158 (assembly GCA_002364555.1). Lineage (GTDB taxonomy): Bacteria > Planctomycetota > Phycisphaerae > Phycisphaerales > SM1A02 > UBA1668. The sequence continues at coordinate 42,784 of DEYM01000098.1, forward strand.
CCCGGAAGGCGACGCTTCCGCTCGTCTGCTCGAGGGCATGCATCATCTGGCACCGACCTTGTCGACGGAGGATCCGGATTCGATTCGGGAATCGCTGGAGACGCTGCTTGCATCGGATGGTTCGTCGGCCGGAGGTCCCTGCATCGCCACCGGCCATGCGCACATCGATACCGCCTGGCTGTGGCCGCTGTCGGAAACACGTCGAAAATGTCTTCGCTCATTCTCCACGATGCTCAGGTTGATGGAACGCTACGAGGCGTTTCGATTCCTCTGCAGCCAGACTCAGCAGTACGCCTGGATCGAGGAGGACTCACCCGAACTGTTCACCCAGATCCGGGATCGGGTCCGGGAAGGTCGTTGGGAGCCCGGCGGTGCCATGTGGGTGGAGCCCGATTGCAACGTGCCTTCCGGTGAATCGTTGATTCGCCAGATCATCCACGGAACAAGCTGGTGGTCCGATCGATTCGGCGCATCCGCCAGCCAGCGGCATCTGTATCTGCCCGACACCTTCGGCTTTCCCGCATCGCTTCCCCAGATCATCCGACTCGCCGGACTCGATACGTTCATCACCAACAAGATCTCATGGTGTGAGACCAATCGTTTCCCACATGTCACCTTCAACTGGAAGGGGATCGATGGAACAGAGGTCCTGTCCCATCTGACTCCGGGTCACAACTACAATTCGCCGATCCATCCGAGCGATGTTCTGGCTGGCCAGGGCATCCTGATGCGGCAGCCTCGTCCTCGACCGGATGCCTGGTTGCAGCCCTTCGGATACGGTGACGGTGGGGGTGGTCCGACAGATTCCATGATCGAGCGAATCGGCCACTCGAAGTCGTGCATGGGACTTCCACCCGTCGAGCACGGCAGGACCGATGATTTCTGCCAGTTGCTCCACGATCAGTCCGACGGTGTTGATGAACTTCCGGTCTGGGATGGGGATCTCTATCTGGAGCTCCATCGTGGAACCTATACGAGTCAATCCTGGTTGAAGATGGCCAATCGCGTGGCCGAGGATGATCTGAGGTCCATCGAGGCGCTCGGGGCAGGTGTACCCGGCGGCATCGAGCTGGAGCAGCTCAGGGATTCACTGGATGAAACCTGGAAGCTGGTCCTCTTGAACCAGTTCCACGACATACTTCCGGGTTCATCGATCAACAAGGTCTATGAGGACGCCCGTTCTCAGTACGACCGCGTCGAAGCGACGTGTACGACCCAGTTGGACCATGTGGCGGCCGCGTGGAGCGAGGCGGTGGGTGGTGGGGAGATCTTCTTCAATCCATCGAGCACCGTGCGTTCCGAGGTCGTCGACGTGGAGGGTTCCCCGGTCTGGATTCCGGATGTCCCTTCCATCGGGGTCAAGGCCGCTGGTTCTGGTGAAGATGACGCGGCGCCTGAACCGGTCGTCGTGAACGATCTCAATCTCCAGAACGGTCTCGTCGAGCTGTCTCTCGATCCAGTGGGTCGAGTGACGCACCTGGCCTGTTCGGGAGCCAGCCGGTCCGTGAACAGTCCATCGGATCCGTTGGGCCAGCTGATGCTCTACGAGGATCGACCACGTCGATGGGAAGCCTGGGACATCGACTCCGATTACGTCGAGACCGGCCGCCCGATCGAGTCACCCGCCGAGATCGAGATGGTGGAGCATCATCCACTTCGATGTGTGATCGAATTCAGGCGGGCATTGGGAGAGCGGAGTCGTCTCGTTCAGCGGTATGTCCTGAAGGCTGGTTCCCCACGAGTCGATGTCGAGTACCTCGTCGATTGGCAGGAGGACCAGATGCTTCTGCGACTGTCATGTCCAACGGCCGTTCGTGCTCGAGCAGGCACCGTGGGCATCCAGTTCGGTGTCCAGGAACGTGCGACGCATCGCAACACGTCCTGGGAGGCCGCTCGATTCGAGTTCCCGGGTCATCGATTCATGGATCTCTCCGAACCGGGAAGAGGGTTGTCGATTCTGGATGATGGCCGCTATGGCCGCTCATTCAATGGCAGCACGATGGGGCTGTCTCTTCTTCGGGCGCCGAGAATGCCGGATCCCGAAGCGGACCGAGGCATGCATCGTTTCATCGTCTCCTACATGCCCCATGAGGGGGACTGGAGATCCGCCGGTGTCTGGGCGGAAGCGGAAGCGTTGTGCCGACCATTGAAGCGACTTGGGTGCGGTACTGGAGAGGAGGAATCCATGGCCCCCTTCAGATGGCGTGTCGATGGCGGCGCTCATCTTGAAATAGCGGCCTTCAAGCCTGCTCAGCGAGGTCATGATCGCGTTCTTCGACTGGTCGAGGTCCATGGAGGGGCTGGGGACATCGAGATCGAATGGACCCGGTCACCGTCGAGTGTCCGGGCGGTCGATCTGCATGAAACCACTTCCGTTGACATCGACATGGCCCACGAAGGTGATCGAACCCGGCTGGCGATCAAGCCTTTCCAGATCGTGACCCTCGTGGTTGATCACTCATGACGATGGGCTGGATCGACTGGTCGATCGTGCTTCTGCTGCTCGTGGTGCTCACGATCACGAGTATTCGAACGAATCGATATGCCAGAAGCGTGTCGGGCTTTCTGGCGGCCAATCGATGTGCCGGTCGCTATCTGATCACGATCGCCTACGGCATGGCGCAGCTGGGCGTGATTTCGCTTGTCTGGTTCTGGCAGCAGAACTACGACGTCGGATTCACCTCGATCTGGTGGGGGTTCATGGAAGGCCCGGCCCTCATCCTCATTGCGTTGACCGGATGGGTCGTCTATCGCTTCCGTCAGACGAGAGCCATGACGATGGCGCAGTTCTTCGAGATTCGATACAGCCGGAACTTCCGCGTGTTCGCCGGTCTCGTTGCGTTCATATCGGGAATCATCAACTACGGGATCTTTCCCGCGGTCGCCGCGAGATTCTTCATGCATCTGTGCGGTCTTCCCGACGTCATCATGATCATGGGTATCGAGGTCGGGATGTTCCCGCTTCTGATGGCCGGACTGCTCGGGACGGCGTTGTTGTTCGTCTTCCTCGGTGGCCAGATCGCGGTCATGGTGACGGATTTCATACAGGGTTCCTTCGGAAACATCGTCTTTCTCGCGGTGATCATCTTTCTTCTCTTCCATTTCGGCTGGGATCGAATCTCGGACGCCATTCTGGAGGCGCCACCCGGACGTTCGATGGTCGATCCATTCGATCTTGGCAAGGAGGAGAATTTCAATGTCTGGTACTGGGTGATCAGCGTGATCGTCCTGTTCTACGGAATGCTCGGATGGCAGGGTACGAGTGGATACAACGCATCGGCTCTGAACGCCCACGAGGCGAAGATGTCCAACATTCTCAATGGTTGGCGATTCAGGGTCCTGATGCTCATCACGATCGTCCTACCCATCTGCATCAAGGTCATGATGACCGATCCTGCCCATGTGGAACAGGCTGTCCAGATCCAGGCCGTCATCGATCAGCAGCCGACGCCTGCGCTCGGTGCTGAGATCCGAACACCCGTGGCGACCTCCATGGCGCTGCCGGCGGGTCTTCTGGGCTTGATGTGTGCAGCCATGCTCGGTGCCTTCATCAGCACCAACGACACCTATCTGCATGCATGGGGGACGATCTTCGTGCAGGATGTGATTCTTCCATTCCGCAAGAAGCCGTTGTCTGCCAGGGCGCATCTCTGGATACTCCGGCTCTCGATTCTCGGTGTGGCCATATTCGCCTTCTTCTTCAGCATGCTCTACACGCCGACGCAGTACATCGCCATGTTCCTGGCGATCACCGGTGCCATTTTCGTGGGAGGTGCCGGTTCGGCGATCATCGGTGGTCTCTACTGGAAGCGAGGCACCACCGCTGCGGCCTGGACGGCGATGCTCGCCGGCATGTCGTTGAGTGGATTCGGGATCATCGTCAAGCAGTTGCCCGATGCCGATTACTGGTCCGGATCCGTCATCGTGATATCCGATCCCGATGACAATCGAGTCGTTCGGGCGACGCTGCAGGAATCCAGCATGGATATTCCGCCTGCCAACTGGCCGGTCGTCGGAGAGACCCGGAGCCACTGGGGCATCACGTCCATGACCTTCCAGGAAGGCGACTGGAAGGGGTACGATTCCGCTCCAGTGGAAACGATGGCATTCAAGGTCTCCGATCCGCATGGTTCCGATTCGAAGACGCATCGTCTTGGTTCCGATTCCGGGTCGGTTCACTTCAGCATCGATGGCGCACCATGGTCAGCTCGTCTTCTTCAGCAGGACAGGGGAGTCTTTTCCCCATTCCTGGATCTGTGCCACTACGTTTCGGTTCACATCACCGGTCAGGTGATGACCTTCTGGTCCATACTCGTCGCTGTTCTTCTCTACGTTCTGGTCTCCCTGCTCGGGCCAAGGCGTGAATTCAACATGGATCGTCTCCTTCATCGAGGCCAGTACGCCATCGAGGGCGAGTCCGTCGTGGAAGAGGGCCCCAGGACCTGGTTGGAGAAGCTCGGATTCGACAGGGAATTCACCACGGCGGATCGATGGGTGACGGCCGTCACACTTGCCTGGCCGATATTCTGGACGATCGTGTTCATCGTTCTGAGCACATGGCGTCTGGCTGGAAACGAGATCGATGACCAGACCTGGGTCGGATGGTGGAAGTGGTGGACCTTGTGCACGCTGGCTGCGGCGGTGATCGTGGTGATCTGGTTCACCATCGGCGGTGCGCTGGATGTGCGTAATCTGTTCAGGAGGCTCCGGTCCTACGAAGGCAACGAACTCGACGATGGTCGTGTCATCGAGCATCGAAATGCCGACGAGATCGAGAAGCAATCGGGTGAATGACAGCGTCCGAAAATGTTGAATGGCCTCGCATTCCAGCAGCTTGGTATGCTGGGTGTCCGCAGGAGTCACCGGCATGCCTGGATTTGAAGTTACCCGTGTCGTCGATGCAGAGATCGATCGCGTCTTCGAGATCTTCACGGATCTTGAAGGATCGCTCACCCGTTGCAAGGGCATCATCGGAATAGAGCTCGAGACGACCGGTCCCGTCGGCAAGGGCACCATCTTCAAGGAGACTCGTCAGGTCTTCAGTCGTGAATCGACCGAGACACTCGAGTTCACCGAGTTCCAGCCACCATCGCACTGGGTCATCTCCGGGGTTTCATGTGGTGCCCAGTTCACCAGTCGGTTCGATCTCCAGCCTGAAGGTGGTGGCACCCGGGTGATCGTGACCATACACGTCAAGCCATTGAATCCATTCGCATGGCTCATGAGCCTTCTGGCTCCCTTGTTGAACGGCACCATGAAGCGAGCCATCAACGAGGACATGGACACCTTGTCGAGCATCGCCGATGGGACATGGACGGAACCTGAACCTGAACCTGAACCTGAGCAGGAAGTCGAAGCGGAAGATGCTCCGTCCAGTGACTGACGAAGCTGTTCAGAAGATCAGTTCGACCATCACGTAACCCACCAGGGCATCGTTCAATTGAGCAGGATCGCCACCACTGGGAGTACCCAGGAACTGCACCCCAGGCTGCATCGACAGCCATGGCGTCAGCTGGACGCGATAGAACGCCTCGATGGCCGATTCGGCGCCACCAGCAGGACCTGGTCCACCAGCGGGAGTCGTCGATTGCCAGGTACCAGGATTGTCACTGAATGCGGTCCACATGCCCATTAGTCCCATCGCATCCATGGGTCGGCCCGGAATGACGCCAGTTGCGCTCAGTCCACCCATGAGGGACCATTGGACTGGATTCTTCTTTGGATCACTCCATCCGAATTGTCCAAAGGCGATCAGTCCACCACCTTGTGAGGCGAACGTGCTGTTTGGTGCCCAGAGAGTCTGGTTGAGGCTCAGGTACGCGCCGGGAACATCCTCCACGCCGGGACCATCCTCCAGTGTTCCACCGGTCAGACTTCGTCCGGTCTGAAGCCAGCCACCGGCGGATACGGCTCCCGGGAGTTGAGTCTCGCCAAGTTGCCAGTTCATGGCCCACTCGCTGATCAGGAACCAGTGCCCCTGATTGTCGAAGAAGGTCGCCGGTCCACGACCACCTGGCCGTGGGGCCGGCGTATAGATCGGTTGCCCGATTGAATTGCGTGTGGCATTGAGTCCACCATAGGAACCATCGAACCAGCCGAACGAACCGACTAGATCATCGGTCACGTTCACGATCATCGTCAGTGCGGTGGCTTCCTGGGGAAAGGTGGTGAAAAACGGATTCAGTGTGGAGGTGTAGCCGGCACCGCTGTAGAGAAAGCCTCCTGAACCGGGGATGTTCGAGAAGATGTTGTTGGCATCCTGCTTTCCGAATGCGACGTTGAGCAGATCGTCGAAGAGATGCTGCGAATAGTACAGCTGTGAAATCTGGTTGACCGAGGCGGCATCGGGGAAGTTGCCGTTCGATCCGGTGTAGTTGCTCGTTGGATCGAAACTACCCGTGTTGTCGAATGCATGGTTGTACCAGCTCCAGGTCTGGTAGTTGATGAAGAAGATGCCATCCGGATGAGCGAACAGTTTCTCCGTGTCGATCGTGACCGATGCGCTGCCCAGACCGCCACCGAAGAACCCGGTGTCCGAGCCGCCCTCGAAGTTGTACTCCATGAAAGACGTGTAGACGCCTTCCACGTAGATGCCGTTGTCCTGAAGGGAGTCTCTGGCTCCAAGCCAGTCTCCGCTGGCGCCACTGGAATCGAACGGCCAGCCCGACCAGTCGCCCCTGGTCATGTTGATCTGGCCCACGGATGGCGAGAACAGTGGATTCGGCCGATTCCAACGATCCTGGGTTCCGTGAAGCGCCGTGTTGGCCAGTGAGAAATCGCCCTCCGTTCGACGACTGCCAGACGTGGAGGCATCGGGGGAAGCCTCTGCATCCACGACGGGAGTGGCCGGCTGGGCTCTTCCGGGCTTGTCGATCTCTAGTGGCTTGTCACCTGGTAGATCATTGCGAGATTTCTGGCTGTCGATGGCCGGAGACGCCGGTTGAGCTCTGGCAGGCTTGTCTATTTCAAGGGAGTTGTCGCCCGCTTGATCCTCCGGAGTCGTCTCATCGGCCTGAACACTCGATGATCCGACAAGAACGCAGAGCAGAATGGGACACCAGAGAGGCTTCATGCAGGTAGTGTATCCATCATGAAGAGCATCGCATGTTCCGCAAAGTCATATCAAGCCCCAGCCGCTGCTGTGGGCAGGATGGTCGTGTTGATGAGCCTGTTCGCGATCCTGCTGATGTCGCTTTCGGGCTGTGCCTCCCCGAAGACGGGCCGATTGCCGGAATCATCCAGTGATCTGATGGAGTTGGACGCGGGCTACGTGATCCTGCGTGAACTTCTGATCGACGAGTCGAGACTGGACGGCGTGCTCCTGATCAAGTCGGCATCCGATTCGACGGAATCGCTGATCAGGGAGATCGCCGACGCCTCATCGGACATGTTGAAGGAGCTTGATTTAATGGCGGATGAAAATCCGGAATTGACCATGGCGTTCAACGGTCTGCCCGAGGTGGAGAAGGCGGTTCGTGAGGCAATTGCCTCGCGGACGGCGATGGATCTGATGGGTTCCCGGGGCGACGCCTTCGAATACAGCGTGCTGCTCACCCAGGAGAAGGCGATGTCGTACGGAATGCATCTGGCAGAGGCCCTTGCCCGAATGGAACCAGACATCGCCGTCGGTGCTCGATTCAAGGTGATGTCCGACAGGATGTCGGCACTGCATGCACGTGTGACGGAACGACTCGAGTCGCTCTGCGACGGATCCACTTGATCAGGGAAACGGATCGAGTGGAACGGGTCGAATCAGGACATTGGTGAATTCGACTTCGTTGCCATGGCTCTGCAGACCGATCGGTCCAGACATCGGAACGCCTGGCAACGTCGCCTCCTCGATGACGGTCTGGCCGTTGAGAACGACCATCAGCTTGTCACCGCGCATGCGGATGAAGTAGCGATTCCATTCGCCGACGGGATTGTCCGCGTTCGCGCGTGGGGTGCATTTCCTTCTGACCTCGGGAGTCATCGACTGATCGGTGCGATAGCCCCATACTTCGCCGCTTCCGACCGACCAGCACCACAGATTGACCTGCGACTTGCTGCTGCCTCGCAGGAAAATACCGCTGTCACGCTCAAGAACGGTCGTCGTGACGGGATTTCCCTCCTCGTCGAGTGCTTCACGGCCATTGGGTAGGATCACGGGGCGATCCATTTCACCTTGATGGTCATCAGTCCATCTCCAGTCGACGATGAGATCGAAGTTCTCGTAGGACTCCTGCGTCCAGAGGTCGCCACCCTCACCGTTGTGGATGATCCGACCACCTCGAGCCTCCCAGTTGGATTCATCGTCCTTGGGAAGCTTCCAATCGTCGAGATCGAGGCCATTGAATATCGGTTCGAATCCGGTGGCCTCGTTCGAGCCTTCCGCCCATGGGCTCGCCTCGGTCGGGAGCTCGCTGATCAAGATGTCCTTGAAGTCGACGGGCGAGCCTTCCGCCTCAAGGCAGATGTAGCCTCGGCGGGGATTGCAGTCGAAGCCGCCGCTGACCACGGCACCGTTGACGGCGAGCGTTACTCGACCATCGATGCATTCGACCCTGTAGTGGTTCCATTCTCCGGCTCCCTTGGTGCGTGCCTCGCTCGGAAGGCATCTGGCCCACCCGGCCGGATGGGGTCTGTCAGGTGTCATGACGGCGCCCCAGATGGAGAAGATGTCACCTTCGCTGGTGTAGTTGGGAGTCTCCGTGCCGATCATCACCTGGACTTCGATCGCGCGTGTGAAGGGGGTGCCCACGGCCGGCAGTGCATCGGCCCAGACGAACAGACCGGCATTGCCCTTTGGTGATTCATGTCTCCATTTGAATTCGAGAATGAAGTTTTCATACACGCGATCAGTTCGAAGAAGACAGACTGGTTTGCCTGTGCATCTGATCATGCCCGATTCCGCCCTCCATGTGGAGTCGTCTCCGTTCATGTTGACCCAGCCGGTGAGGTCCGTCCCGTTGAACAGTGGTCTGAAGGTTGGTTCGGTTGTTCCGGCGAGTGCGATGATGGTGGTCAGTAGAAGTGTGATCATGGCAAGATCCTAGCCGCTTTACGGCACGTTCTGCAGGTCATGGGCGTATGATTCGGCTGGTTCGACGTGAACAGGAGCCTCGATGATGTCCGGGAAAAATGGCAAGTTGGCGATTCTAGTGGGGGGAGGTCCGGCGCCGGGTATCAATTCCGTCATGGCGGCCGCAACCATCCGAGCTTGTCTGGAGGGAGTGGAGGTCCTCGGTGTGCGTGACGGGTTCTCCTCTCTGATGAAGGGGGATGTCTCCTCAGTCACGCCACTGACGATCGATCGAGTGAGTCGAATCCATTTTCGTGGCGGCTCCGCACTGGGTACCTCCCGGGCGAACCCGACCCGGGATCCCGAGATGCTCGCGACCACGATCAGGACTCTGCAGGAACTCGGAGTCGACAAGGTCCTCACGATCGGCGGGGACGATACGGCGTTCTCCGCCCGTACCCTGTGTGACTCCTCGGATATCCAGGTCGTCCACGTTCCCAAGACCATCGATAACGATCTCGATCTACCTGCGAACATCGATACCTTCGGCTATCAGACGGCTCGACATGTGGGAGTGGAGTTGATCCAGAATCTGATGGTCGATGCCAAATCGACATCCCGTTGGTACTTCGTGATAGCGATGGGCCGAAAGGCCGGCCATCTGGCCCTCGGGATGGGGAAGGCCGCGGGTGCGACCTTGACTCTGATTCCGGAGGAGTTCGGTGATGAGCCGGTTTCGATCAGCCGACTGGTGGACATACTCGCCGGGGCCGTCATCAAGCGTCAGGCCGATGGGCGCAGGGATGGTGTCGCCGTGATAGCCGAAGGCGTCTGCCTTGGCATCGATGAATCCGATCTCGCTGGAATCGGAACAATCGAGCATGATGATCACGGGCATCTCCGATTGGCGGAGGTGGACATCGGTCGTCTGCTTCGCCATCGGGTCAGGGAACAGCTGGAATCGATGGGCGTCGATGTGACGATCGTCTCCAAGGACATCGGCTATGAACTCAGGAGCGCCGATCCCATCCCATATGACATGGAGTACACCAGGGATCTCGGATACTGCGGAGCCAAATATCTGATGGAAGGCGGCAGTGGGGTGATGGTCTCGATGCAGGAGGGTCGATTCGTCCCGATTCCGTTCGAGGATCTCATGGATTCAAGGACGGGTCGCATGCGAGTCAGGATGGTCGATATCCATTCCACGAGATACGCCATTGCCAGGCGGTACATGATCAGACTCAGGCAGGATGATTTCCGGTGTCCCGAGCTGCTCCAGAGGCTGGCGGCGACTTCCCATCTGGATATCGACGCTTTCCGTAAACGGTTCGAGTCGGTGTGCGATCAGGAGCTTCCACCATTGCATCTCGACTCGGGCAGTGCCTGAGGGCCGACTATCGGACTTTCTGATGGATAGTGAGATCCAGCAGCATGCCTGACCGATAGGAACAGCTTCCCGGGCAAACAATGCCCCGGCTGGAGGTCGTCTCATGCTTCGTTGGATTCGTTCGTCTTCATCCCTGTGTCTTCTGGCATTCATGGCATTTGGTCTCGTGTTGCCTGCACGGGGCGACTTCATCCTCTTTGACGATGAGCGCTCCTTCCTGGATGCGCTGGGGGGAGCGGATCTCGAGCTCGACGAGTTCTCCGATCTTGTCGATGGCTACTACGCCGACCCGATTCGAAGATGGGTCGATGATCCTTCCGAGTACACCATCTCCTCCACCAGCATCGTCGGACTCAGTGCCGGCCTTGGTCAGGTGACCACGGTCCTGCCCAAATCCATGATCAGTCTGGAGTCGTCATCCCAGTCGTTCAGAGCCATGGGTGCCAATTTCGCCATCACGGATTTCGCGGGCAATCCGATCACGGGTCAGATGCGCATACTTCTTCAGGATGGTGAATCAGTCACGTGGAATATCGAGGGTGGCGAGACTTTCGTCGGTGTGATTGGTGTTGACGAGTCCGTCATGTCCTTGACCGTTGGAGCCGCCACCAATGCGCCACTCGTCACGGCCACCGGCGTTCTCATCGCCAGTGTGCCTGCTCCGGCTGCCTGGCCGCTCGTTCTCCTGCCGGTTGTGGGGATTTCAAGGCGTCGTCGGGCCTGAAGAGACCATGACTTCCGAGCTTCTGCGAGTGGCCTGATAGAATCCAACCGGATTCATACGTCCGCTCGAGGAGTCAATAGATCATGAGTGTCCACAACAATCGATTTGCCGGTGTCCTGCTGATCATCGGATTCCTGGTTGCCGGCCTGTCGCTGGCGTTCAGCCAGTCGCCTTCCACGGAATCCAAGTCGGAGACGTTCAGGCTGGACCCGGTCCACTCGATGGTCCTCTTTCGCGTTCATCACCAGGGAGCGGGTCAGTTCTGGGGACGTTTCAACGATGTCGCCGGCACGGTGCTCTATCCACGTGACGATTCGTCGGCGCCCGTGTTCGACGTCGAGGTCGAGGTGTCGAGCGTCGACACGGGAACCGCCAAGCTCGACCGGACGCTGATGTCGCCCGACTTCTTCAATGGTCCCGAATATCCCAAGATCACCTTCAGGAGCTCGGCTGGTGAACGGGTGGGTGAAGGTCTCTGGAAGGTCACCGGTGATCTGACGATGCTGGGCGAGACCCGGCCCGTCACGTCGATGATCGAAGTGACGGGTGTTCGAGGAAACCCTGTGGTTGCCAAGGCTGGATGGGAAGCGGTCCTTACCATCGATCGAACCGATTTCGGCATGGACTGGGGAGTCGAGAACGATAGTCTGGGTGATGAAGTTCGGCTGGTGATCGGACTCGAAGGCGAGTCGGGACCACCCGTCAAGAGATAGGAGATCGCGATGTCCTTTGGGCAGATTTTATTCACGATCGGCATGCCGATGCTGATCGGTGCCATTCTCATCGTTCCAGCATGGCTGGTGCCTCGAATTCGAGCGCTCTCTGGAATAGCCGGCTCGGCGCTTGGTGTGGCACTTGGCATGGCACTTGTGGTCGCCTTCATGGCGGAGGCCGGTGTCCCATCCCTGCCGCCGGCCCAGAAATGGCACATGTTGCCGATTCTTGCCTGTGGCATAGTGATTCTGTGTCCGGTCGTCGCCATTGTCGATGGCAGTGGGGAAGTCGGTCGCTGGCTCATCAGCATCGCCTCGGGTGGAATCATCGGATGGTTGGCTGTGTTTCCCGGTCTGGATCTGCTGGGTCAGATACTCCTGGGTGTATGGGTGGGCGTCTCGTTCATGGTGATCTCCTGGGTGTCTCACAGACGACGTGGAGTCACCGTCACGTTGTCGATCACACTCGTCTTCGCAGCGCTCTCGATCCTGTGCATGCAGGCCCACTTCATCACGTTGACCCTCATTGCCGGCGCGCTTTCCGCGACATCGGGGATCGGGTTCGTGACCGCATTCATCAGTGAACGATGGGGGCCGGAGGTTCCCGTCGCATTCGCCGGGTTCAGTACTGACGACAGGGAGCTGCCGACTCGAAGTCTGGCCATCGGGTGGGGAGGCGCCTTCGCGGTCGCCTCGCTCGTTCCGCTCGTGGCCTTCTGCGGCTGGGCCTACAACGTCGGCGACGTCAATTGGGTCCACTGGGGCCTGGTTGCAGGCGCACCGTTGATGCTCGGCATAGGTGAGCTCCCTGGTCTGCATCATCGGGACGGTTTCTGGTGGTTCCTCGTCAGGGTCGGACTGGTCGCCATTCCGATCGTGCTGTCGCTGGTTCTGCTGTTCTCCGGAGCAGGTCTCGACTCCGATTCCGGGAGTACCGATCAGGATCACATGTACTACATGAACCAGGGATGATGCACGGACCGTCACGGGGTTCGATTCCATGGAAACTCGATAGATAGGATTCGATCAATGATGCACCTGTTCCTCTGTATCGCGATGAACGTGTTGATCCAGTCCGATTCCCGTCCGAACATTCTTCTGATCTACAGTGACGACCACTCGGCGCAGGCCGTGGGGGCCTATGGCTCACGGATCAATGAGACACCCCATCTGGACAGGATCGCCGGTGGAGGCATGGTCTTCGAGAACGCTTTCTGCACGAACGGGATCTGCGCACCCGCTCGAGCGGTCGTTCTGACTGGTGTCCATAGTCATCTCAACGGCGTCAGGGACAACGGTGGGCGGCTTGATCAGAAACGGATCACCTTTCCTCGTCTGCTCCAGTCTGCCGGTTACAACACGGCCATCATCGGCAAATGGCATTTGAAGGATGATCCCGTCGGCTTTGATCATTGGGAGGTCCTGCCGGGACAGGGACACTACTACTCGCCGGATTTCGTGACCGAGCAGGGCACAGTCCGGGAAGAGGGGTACGTGACCGATCTGACCGTTGACAAGTCGATCGACTGGCTGGCGAACCAGTGGGATCGTGAAAAGCCTTTTCTTCTGATGTGTCAGAACAAGGCGCCACATCGTGGATGGATGCCGGGGCCGGATCATCTGACTCGTTATGACGGAACGGTCGTTCCGGAGCCCTCCACGTTGTTCGACGACTGGAGTGGTCGCAGTCGTGCGTCGACGAATCAGGAGATGACGATCGATCGTCATCTGTATGAATACTACGATCTCAAGGTTCCGCCAGCGGATCGCTCGGCTGAACTCGTCGGGCCCGATCGTTGGATGGATGGAATTCTGGCGAGAATGACACCTTCCCAGCGTGAAGCCTGGGATCAGGCCTACGGTCCTCGCAACATGTCATTCAGAAAGGCCGAACTGGAAGGTGATGATCTGCATCGATGGAAGTATCAGCGTTATATCAAGGACTATCTCCGCTGCATTGCTTCAGTCGACGACAACACGGGTCGGCTCGTCGACTGGTTGGAGGAGAATGGTCTTTCCGAGGACACGATCGTCATCTACACGTCCGATCAGGGCTTCTTTCTCGGGGAGCATGGTTGGTATGACAAGCGATTCATGTACGAGCCCTCGTTGCGAAGTCCTTTGATCGTTCGATGGCCCGGTGTCATCGAACCAGGTACGAGAAACGATCATCTGGTCCAGAATCTCGATCTCGCGCCGACCTTTCTCGAGATGGCGGGCCTCGACACACCAGCCGACATGCAGGGAGAGAGTCTGATTCCACTGATGCGGGGAGATCGCCCCGAGGATTGGCGAAACTCGATCTACTACGAATACTTCGAGAAGGGGATCCATGCCGTGGAGCCTCACTACGGCGTTCGTACGGATCGCTTCAAGCTGATCTATTTTCCGGCGCTGGATGAATGGGAACTGTTCGATCTCGAAGAGGATCCGGACGAGGTGATGAACCTTTCAGGCGATCCCGCCCGTGCGGTGCAGGAGGCGGCGCTTCGATCGGAGCTGGAGCGGTTGAGGATTCACTATGAGGTTCCCGAGGCCATCGATCCGGTTCAATCCAGTCGCTGATCGGTCGTCTCTCGACGTGTGACTCTCAGGAAGGTTCCGTATTCGGTACCGCCTGTGCCCTGGGCCGAACGGTCTCCCTGCTGGGTTATGTACCTGGCAGTGATGGCCATGTGGTCCCGGCGAAAGGCGTCCAGTGCATCGATGGCCTTGTCATAGGATCGACGGGATTCCTCCGTGATCGATGCCTCCCGGAGATTCGTACCATTTTCGAACCATTCGATGAAGTCCCGATGACGCGGAGGCATGTAGTCTCTCATGGCATTGAGGAAAAATGCAGAGCGTTCGTCTTGATGCGTGATGCCCATGGCGGCGTCGATTGCCTGAAGAAGCGAACTTTGAGCGGCGCTGCCTCCGAACAGGCGAACGGGTGTCGGGGAGACCTGATCATAGATGATGCCTTCGCCCGGCCAGCTCGATAGATAGGGGCGGACCGAATCATAGAAGACGGCTGGGCGACATCGTTCTTCCATGCGATTGAGCATTGCCCTGATGCGTTCGATCGTTTCGGCGACGGCATCCAGGCAGGTGGTGACGCTTGATGGGTCTTGTGAATCTATGGCCAGTCGTGTTTCGACCAGCGTGGGGATCAGCGATGCGCCGATGGCTTCGATGGACACCGTCACCAGATAGAACCAGTCCTCATCGGTACCGCCGGCGAATCTCGCCATGGTTCGCAGGGTCTCGGGTCTGGTCAGATCGTCTCCTTCGAGGAATGCCCAGTTGTCCAGGACGATCGAAGCGTGTGAGATGATCATCGGTCTCCCGAGTCTCTCAGCGATCTGTTTCCATGGAAGACTGATGCTGGCTGGAAGACGGGTGTCCTCCAGAGGACCGGATTGGACATAACCGCTTCCGATCACTGAAAGCAGGAGCATCGCCCTTCGGGTTGCCCCGTCATCATCAAGGAGCTCGGAAGCATCCAGCATCGGCATCCTGAGGATCGCCTCGCGTGCATTCCCTGGATCATGATCGAAGATCCCGGCTGTCTTCTCCCAGGCGTCATGGGAGCAGGGCAGTGCATCGATGGGGTCGATGGCCGGAAGAAAGCCTCTGTCATGATCGACGCCATGGATTGCCAGAATCTCCCTCATGTCCATGATGACCTCAGACCCCTTCGGAGACGGTGTACCGGAACTCGCGTGCCATGCCCGAGGCCAGGTGATACAGATTGTGGCAATGGAAGAACCAGTTGCCTGGATTGTCGGCGGTGAACTCGAATCGGGTCGTCTCACCGGGATAGGAGACGACGGTGTCCTTCATGGGTAGATTCGGTGAATCCCAGTCGAATCCTTTCGGGACGACTCGATAGAAATGGCCGTGAAGATGCATTGGATGCGCCATCCTGCTCTTGTTCGGCATGATGACCCGGACACGATCTCCGGATTCGATTTCAAGAAGACTGGCATCTGGATTCGGTACGAAGGCCTCCTTGAAGTATTCGCCGCCCATTGACCAGAGGTACCGCTTCATGTCACCGGCCAGATCGAGCGTGAAGGTCTTGATGGGACCTTCCGGAAGCGTCGTCTCGTAGGGCGAACTGAGCATGTCGTAGGTAAGAAGCTTCTTGCCGAACGTGCTGTTGGGCTGTGCCATCTTCTTGTTCTTGTTGGTTCGAATCGTTCCGATCGCGGAATGTGGCGTCCCCATGCCGGCTGCCTGGAGTTCCCAGGCGCCCTCTTCCTTGACGTCGATCAGCACGTCGTATCGTTCTCCGGGGCCCAGAATGAAGTTGTCGACCTTGAACGGGACACAGGGCTGGCTGTCGGCCGCGATGACGGTCATCTGATGACCGGCGAGCTGGACCCTGAAGAAGCTGGATGTGGCACCATCGATGATGCGAAGTCGTATGCGTTCGCCGGGCTTGGCGTCGAATGTGGGGCCGGACTGCCGCGGCATTCCATTCATCAGCATTCCAGCAGGATACACGTCGACGTCCCATGGCTTGCCATCGAGTTGATGCACCTTGCTCGACTGCCAGACGTCCCCGGCTCCCTGGCCGGGTCGCGCCACACCGTTTCGGATGTCCGGAATCATCTGGTAGGGGGATGTGTTGATCCAGTCCTGAAGAAAGACGACATAGTCCCGGTCGACGGGATGTCTTTCGACAAGAGGCTCGATGATCATTGGTCCCGCGAGACCCTGCTGTTCCTGCAGTCCGACATGGGAGTGATACCAGTAGGTTCCATTCTGTCGAATCGGGAATTCGTAGAAGATCGAGTTGCCCGGTTCGATGGGCGCTTGCGTGATGTCCGGTACGCCATCCTGAAGATTGGGAACGAGCATGCCGTGCCAGTGGACCGTGGTCGGTTCCATCAGCCTGTTGTTGACAAGGACTCTGAAATTGTCCCCTTCCTTGAATCGCAACTCGGTCCCGGGCAGCAGATCATTGGCGAGAATGGCCGGATAGGGATCGCCGCCCTTCGTCTGAAGTGGATTCATGGTCTTGTTGACGATGTTGAGTACATAGTCGGGTTCGACCTGGCCTGGCGGTCTCGTCTGACCGGGACTTGGAACCTCTTCGATCTTCATGCCAGCAGCCAGCGCAGTGGCACCGAGTGGAAGGAGCGATGCGGCCGCGATGAGGCCACGTCTTGTCGGCGTGGAAACTTCCGAGGAAGATGAGTCGTTGGTCATTGATGCTGCTCCTGTGAATTCCATTCTATACAGAGGACGGATTAGCGAATTCCATCCCGTAGGAGCTGTATTGGGTGAATCCTGTCTCATTGTCGGGTCATTCGATCATCGCTTCTCAAGTCCATGCTCTGCGATTCACCACGTCTGCTTCCATGGGTTCGACTGCCGGGGATCCAATGCGATCACATTGGAATGCAATCCGTCCTCAATCGCTTGATGTACTGGAAATCCGAATGTGGGATGGGGGTCATATCGGCTATCCGTCTGTCGTTGAAGCCATTCAGGGTTAGCATGTGATGCTGGAGGACTTCATGACGATCTTGATGACGATATTTCTATCTCTTGTCGGCCCATTGGAAATTCCAGTGGGTACTCCCAGGATTGTCATGTCCGATCTGATCCGTTCATGGTCCTGGATCGATCGTTCGTTGTCGGTTCAAGAGAGGGATCTGGAGGAGCGACGGTCGATCTCGAGACAGCTCGATGCCGTCACCCAGCTGTTCTTTCGAAACGACATCGGAGCCGTCGCCCGCTCCATGGATGAACTGGCATTGGAGTCCATGCTCGATGAACGTCTGGCGGACTCCCATCGAATCTCTGCGGCATTGAATTTGAGAATGGTTGATCTCAGTGGCGAGCCTTGTCTCAAGGCTCATTGGAGATATCGGCCACCCTCCGGCGAACAAGCGATCCCATTCACTTTCGTCATGACTCCGACCACTGGGGAGCCGCACGAGATCGAGATGATGCTCGAGCAGAGTGAAGGGCGATGGCTCATTCGCGTGGATGAGGATCGCCTCACTTCGATTCCACGGGATGGGACCCTGGATCTTCAGATGAAGCTGGAAGATGGAACACTGATTCCACAGGGCCGATGGGAACGCACCACTGAGCCATTCTCCGCAGCTCGACGTCGATATCTCGAACAGCTTGATCCGGTTGGAGACAGCCAATCGAAACAGATGTTCCGTAGCCGGGCCGCGAGACTCGTCGATCGGATTCCATCCATGGACATCACCGGGCATGTGCTCGATCGAAACAAGCTGCGCCAGGAACTGGCGATGGAGCTGCAATCCCTCATCAATGGTGAGGATCCGTATGTGAATCGTGTTGGTGATCTCTGGTACGAGTTGCGTCCGAATTCCGGACGCCTGCCCGTCCGCCTTCATGTGCCTGAGCAGGTGGCCGATCGATCGGAACCGGCACCTCTACTGATTGCCTTGCATGGTGCGGGAGGCAACGAGCACTTCTTCGTCGAGGGTTGCGGCAATGGTGCCATCGTGGAACTGGCGGATGAACACGGCATCATCGTGGCCTGTCCGTCGACCTATGTCATGGCATCATCCATGGAGCCTCTGGAGACCCTGATCCGGGAACTGAGTGCCAGATATTCGATTGATCAGGATCGAATCTACCTGCTCGGTCATTCCCTTGGTGGGATGACGGCCATGGGACTGGCCTCTGTGAGGCCGGACATGATCGATGGAGTGGTGGCTATCGCGGGAGGGGCGCCGTTTCCGACGATCGCCGAGTTTCCACCCGTGCTCGCCTATGCCGCGGAGCGTGACTTCATCGTGTCGGG
>DEYM01000098.1:61785-66381 GCA_002364555.1 Phycisphaerales bacterium UBA3158
GGAACCGGACATCTGACGATTGTCATCGATGTCCTGCCGGAGAGCATCGACTGGTTGATGAATCTTCCTCGCGAGGCTGCGCCTGACGGTCCTTGATGGACGCCCCTATACTTCATGCCAATGCTTGAATCACTCCGGTATCTTCTGCTTCAGGTTCGAAAGCCTGGTGATCTGATGGCTTCGCACGAGCTGCGTTGCTTCGCAAGGCGTCTGAGATGTCCGGAGGCGAATATTCGAATTCACGATCTGATCGCCGGTCAGCCTCCCGTTGAGCTCATCCATGAGGTCGATGCGGTGCTACTCGGTGGCAGTGGTGATTTCTCCGTCGTCACAGGAGGTCCATGGTTGGATCCCGCCTTGGAGACGATGAGACATCTGCATGCGGAATCGAAGCCCACGTTCGCCTCATGCTGGGGGTTCCAGGCCTTCACGGTTGCGCTTGGTGGCCAGGTCGTCACGGATCTCGACAGGGCGGAGGTGGGAAGCTTCGATCTTGAACTCACCGAAGCTGGATTGAAGGATCCTGTTTTCGGTTCATTGGGGAAACGATTCTGTGCCCAGATGGGGCATCAGGACATCGTTGAGAAGCTTCCTGATGATGCGATCTGCCTGAGTTTCTCCGAACGTGTGGCCAATCAGGCCTTCGTCTTTCCCGGCAAGCCGATCTACGGGACTCAATTCCATCCCGAGCTCGATCTCTCGTCGTTGCTGGATCGATTGAGAACCTACCCGGCCTACATCAAGTCCATCACCGGTCTGGAGTACGAGGATTTCGTCGATCGGATGTGTCGAAAATCTCTTGCCACCGAAGGACTTCTTGAATGCTTCGCTCGTCGGATATCCAGCGAAAAGCCGGATAAATAGAACAGGTTCCGATTGCCAAGGCAATGAATGTCGTTCTGCTTCGTTAACAATGGAAATCAACTGTAAATGAAGGAGATCTCCTGATGAATCATCGATTGAACAGC
Source organism: Phycisphaerales bacterium UBA3158 (assembly GCA_002364555.1). Classification (GTDB taxonomy): domain Bacteria; phylum Planctomycetota; class Phycisphaerae; order Phycisphaerales; family SM1A02; genus UBA1668. The sequence goes on from DEYM01000098.1 coordinate 62,754, forward strand.
CTTGCCTGTCTCGTACTCGCGGTTCCGGCCTTGTCGCCAGCCTATTCTCAGGAATCGAAGACTGTCGCGATCGATTCCCAGCCAACGAGAGTCACTGCCTACAGGGGGCGAGCATGGGTCGAAAGAGCTGTTTCCCAGGAGATGTCGCCGGGTCTGTACAGCCTTGTATTCAGTGACCTTCCAGCCCGATGGGATTCTGAGAGCATTCAGGCCAGAGTGGCTGGTGATGCAAAGGTCCTCATGATCGATACGGTCACCCGTGAGGTGGCGGTGGGTACTGGAGATCTCAAGACGCTTCGAGACAAGGTCAAATCCGCCAGGAGTCGATTGAAGACGGCGGAGGACCGTGTGACCGTCCTGCAGGCTTCCATCGGATTCCAGCAGAGCATGATGGACAAGGCTTCCGCTGCTGCAGCCGGAAACCTGGGTACCGATGGATTCGATATCGAATCGATGAAAAGCCAGTCGGACTACTTTGCGAACAATCTCTCTGATCTTCTTGGACGAATGCAGGAAGCGCAGGAGCAGGTCGGCAAGATCAAGCGTCAGCTCGAGATCGCCCAGTCCCAGCTCAGCCAGTCGGGGGATACGACACGGACTCAGCGTGAGGCGATTGTCCAGCTGCTCGTCCAGTCCGCTGGAGAAATAGGAATCACGCTCGGCTATCTGGTCTTCGATGCCAACTGGTCTCCGCGATATGACGTTCGTGGAGACATCGGATCCGGTGGATTGACCATGGAATACGGTGCGGACATCCTCCAGCAGACCGGTGAGGATTGGAATGATGTCACGCTGGTCCTCTCGACCGCGAGGCCTTCACGAGCATCCAATCCACCGTCGATGAGTCCCGTCTTCGTGGATGTCTTCGCTCCTCCACCTCGTGCCATGAAGAGCCGGAGTGCCGGTGGTGGCAGGCAGGAAATGCTGGCGGACTCCATTCCATATGATGCCGTTACCGGTGGTATGGCCATCGATGCGGATGTACAGGGTGGGGGATCGTCCGTGACCTTCACGCTTCCACGAAAGATCTCCATCAGGACCAATTCGAATGCCGCTCAGAGAACGCGCATCACCGAGTTCGATACCAAGGCGGACTTCGTGCATGTGGCGATGCCGGTGTTGACCGATGAAATCTACCTTCGAGGTCGTTTTCGCAACACAAGCGATTTTCAACTGCTCCCCGGCAAGGCGGGCGTCTTCATGGATGGCAACTACATCGGCATGACGAACATCGGATCATCTGCGCCGGGCTCGGAGCTCGAGATGTACTTTGGAACCGATCCTGCCATGAGTGCCACCAGAACCATGCTCACCAAGAACACCGGCGAGACCGGTGTGTTCGGAGGCTGGCTCAAGACCAGTTATGAGTTCGTACTCAGGATCGACAACGGATCCGGTCGTCAGGCTCGTATCGAATTGTGGGATCGACATCCGATCTCGCGATCGGACGAGATTCAGGTCACTGTGGAGGATCTGAGTCGACCACTGTCGACCGACACCTCCTTCGTCCAGGAGGATCGGCCTCGTGGACTCATGCGTTGGGATCTCGAGGTGCCCGCCGGCAGCGTCGGTGACAAGGCCTTCGTCGTCAGCTACGACCTCGATGTGGAACGCAAGGAAGGCATTCGGATGACCCCTCTTCCGGATTGATACACGGTCTCATCAGCTCCTTGTTTCTCATCTGAATATCCCGCAATGCCTGTTCAGGGCCCGTTGGATTTCGGGATGCTCTTCTTTCAGTGAAAGCATCTCGAAATCCAATGTCGAATTGATATGCTTGGAAACACATATCCAGCAATTCGAGGGGGAAAGATATGTTCATCACTGTCATGTCAGCATGGTTGCTTCTGGTTTCAGGTCATGGAGCCGTTCCATCAAACGATGATTGCGCAAGCGCCGAATCCATATTCTTCGGAGCCACCGCGTTCAACACTTCCGATGCGACCGACAGTGGGGCGCCGATCGACAACTCCCAGTGTCCGGATACCTATCTGGGAACCATCTCGCAGGATGTCTGGTTCAGGCTTACGGCGATCGATTCGGGTACGGCCATCATCAGCACCTGCGATTCGGTCGACTTCGACACGGATCTCATCGCCTACGCGGACGGTTGTGGAAACCTGCAGCAGATCGCCTGCAACGGTGATTTCGACGGTTGCACTGGATTCAGTTCTCGGATGACCTTCGATGTCACCATCGGATCGAGCTATCTGATTCGTCTGGGCGGATGGAATTCAAGTGAATTCGGTAGTGGCACCATCAACGTTGGTTACTCCAGTGGTGCGGTCGGAGCCTGCTGCTTCGGTTCAGAATGCAATGACGGGTATTCCGCCAGTGATTGTGCTTCTGGTGGGGGTGACTATCAAGGCAACAACAGCACCTGCTCCGGTTCGGATTGCGGATCGTCATCCTTTGGTGCCTGCTGCTTGTGGTTCGGGAACTGCTTTGAAACCGATCAGGACGACTGTTTGAACAGCAACGGGGAGTTCTACGAGAACGAGTCGTGCAACTCGGTTTGTCCGGCCATCTACGGCGCCTGCTGCCTGGGCCCCGGCGACTGCTACGAAGCCGAGAAGAACGAGTGCTGGAAGGGTGGTGGCGAGTTCTACAGCGGGGAATCGTGCGAATCGGCTTGTCCGGTCTACTACGGTGCTTGCTGCTTCGCTCCAGGCGACTGCTATCAGGCGGAGGAGAACGAATGCTACAGCAATGGTGGTGACTTTTATCAGGATGATACCTGTGAGTCTGTATGCCCATCCTACTACGGTGCCTGCTGCTACTTCGACGGCTACTGCGATCAGGCAGAGGAACAGGAATGCTATGACGGCAACGGCAAGTTCTATCAGGACCAGGATTGCAACGATGTCTGCTACGACCCCGTGTTCGGTGCGTGTTGCACAAGTGACTCCGGCGACTGTCAGGAACTCACCGAACAGGAATGTCTGAAGTCTGGTGGCGAGTATCTGGGGGATGACTACCCGTGCAGCTTCGATGACTGCTACGTCGAGCCATACGCGGCCTGCTGTCTCGGGGCGGGCGATTGCCAGGACACCACTCAGCAGGAATGCTTCGACTGGGGGGGCGAATGGGGTGGTAGTGGCACATCATGTCTGGACTACGACTGTGGTCAGACGGGTGCCTGCTGTGTCATGAAGTACGACTGCTACGAGGATTACGAGCAAGACTGCAACCTGCAGGGTGGTTCATTCCAGGGCGAAGGTTCGACCTGTGACGAGTATCCCTGTGGTTCTCCATATGGGGCTTGCTGTCTCGCCGATGGCAGCTGCTTTGAGGATGAAGCGCATCTGTGCTACGACGCCGGCGGCGACTTCTATCAGGACACCTTCTGTGAAGAGGTCACTTGTGAGGGAGATCCCAGTTGTCCCGGGGACTACGACAACAGTGGAAACACCGATGTCGAGGATGTCCTGTGGGTGATTGAAGGATGGGGTAATCCATTCGACGTCGAGAATCTGCTGTCTGTGATCGAGGACTGGAACTGCTCAGAAGGTTGAGTCCGATCGAGTGCGACAAGAGCTTGAGTCCGATCGGCCCGCCCTATTGGTGGGCCGATCTCCTTTGAATGGTTTCTTCCGGGGGTGAGTGGAATCTACGCACTGGCGTCTTG
>DEYM01000058.1 GCA_002364555.1 Phycisphaerales bacterium UBA3158
CTCAGAAGCAGGCCATGCATCGGAAGTCCATTTCCATCTCTATGGACACCCGGCATTCCGCTGAGATCAACCGATCTATCGTGGAATGACCATGTGTTCGAACGAAGCCTGTTGGCCCATGGATACAGCAGCGGCAGGCCACCGGTGTGCTCTTCGCGGAGAAACTGTTCCAGTGGCTGCGAGAGATGCAGACAATCCCGCCCCCCAACGACCCATGAGACCGCGCAACACCCGGCGGCAGGATACAACTGCAGGGTCTGCTGGCTGGATGGATGATCAAGTTCGATCAAGGCAAGTCTATTGCAGGGTCAGCACTCGCCCCAGCTCGAGATGATCACGAGGACATCATTGACATCCACCAGACCATTGCCGTCGAGATCCGCCGACTCGTCGGCTGTTCCGTAGAGCGACAGTACCTGCAGCAAATCGTCGACATTGATGGCTCCGGATGAATCCAGATCCCCGGGACAGGGAATCAGACAATCGAGAACCTCGAGACTGACATTGTCGATACCCGCTTCCACCAGCGAGGCATCGAAGGCATCCTCCACGGAGAAGCGGATTCTCATCTCCGATGTCGGATCGAGATAGTCACCGATGTTGAACGATGCCGTTTCCCACGATTGATCCGTTCCACCCGTCGACTGGACGAGGACCCAGGTCATGCCATCGTCGTTGCTCAGATAGGTCTCGAGCAGATCGTCATTCTGACTGTCGAAGAACCAACGGGAATAGGAGATCGATCCATCGCTGCCCTCGAGACTGAACCGTGGTGACAGGAGGTTGGTCGGACCGCCGTCGACGTCCGCTTCACCTGGTGATTCCGGATTGGTCCCGTTCTGGGTGATGAAGCAGATCAAGGCGTCGGAACCGGCGGTCGCGTCGTTTTCCGGTTGTGGGGTCTGGACACCGTAGATGGTGCCGATTGGATCGACACGCTCCCAGGCACCGCTGCTCAGCGACGAATCGTTTTCCACGGTCCATTCGGGATCGGGGTCCGACTCGAATTCCTCTCGCTGGACTAGTGTGGTCCCATTGGCCACCAGGGACGAGAAGGGGGAAGCGGAGCCACCGGGTGGATCAACGTACATCGAACCCGATGTCATCTCGGCCTCGAACCAGTAGGTGTATTGCTGAGTGCAATCACCAGCGGGCAAGGTGGCCTCGTAGGTGTCGTCTCCAAGACTGACAAGAGGCAATTCCGTCGATTCACCGCCATCGATCTGGAGGTACATGCGACCACTGTCGGACTGGATCTCGCCTTCGCCGATCAGCTCAAGACGGAAACGAATATCCGTGGTCTCTCCGGGAACGAGGTAGCCGGGCAGGCCGTTTGGATAGGAGAACACGATTCCGGTCGGCGGCTGGTTCATCCAGATGGTCGTTCCATCGCATTTCCCGAAGACCAGATCCTTCCAACCGTCACCGTTGATGTCGATGATGCCGACGTCATGGATGCCATTTCGCTGGTTTTCCGGAATACCGGTGTCCTCGATGGAGAAGGTCACCTCGGGAAAATCGCCGCGGTTGCGGAAGATGTGCGTCGTTCGACTGCATCCGGCGATGTCCACATCCACATCGGTGATGATGACATCCGGATTGCCGTCGTTGTTCAGGTCGCTGATGTAGGCATCACCTCCGAAACCGTTGGTGATCGAATCGAATGTGCGATAGCTGAAATTGGCGTATCCATCGGAGCCGTTGCCGGTGTTGAGATAGTAGGAGTCGACACCATCGTCGATGACGACCATGTCGAGCATTCCATCACCATTGAGATCCCCCACCTCGACGAAGTAGGGAGCCAGCTGGTCCTGGATCTCGTATTCGATGAACACACCCTCGTTCGACGGATCGTTGTAGGTAACGGCCACATGCTGTGGAGGATTCAGCGAAGTCTGCTTGACGATGTCGAGCGCGCCGTCGTCGTTCATGTCGGCGATGACACTGGCGGCACCGAAGGCGGATTCCCTCATCTCGGAGGTCAATCTCGACTGCGATTCATCCGTGAAGTATCCATTCCCGTTGTTGATGAGAAGTCTGTTGTTGTAGTCCTCGATCTGGGCGGGACCCGAATCGTAATCCCCGAAGTACAGATCCTCGTCTCCGTCGGCATCGATGTCGCCGACCGTGACCGAGCAGAATCGGGGCCCGGCCGTGGGATGCATCTGCGGAATGCGGGCATCCTCGTAGCGGAAGCCCAGCCATTGGCCTTCATCCTCACCGAGATTGATGTAGATCCTCGGATGGGACAGATGCTTCGAATCATTGTCCGTCAGAGTCGGCGCAGTGATGATGTCAAGCCATCCATCACCATTGAAGTCGGCCAGCTTGACGTCCCGATCGTTCGTCGGCGTGAGGAAGCCCTGGTCGCCACTGACATCGGAGCTGGTCGCGTATTGCGATGTCCGATCGACAAGCACGCCGTTTTCATTCATGAGCAGAAGGTTGATATCCCGGCCGGCCGAGGTGAATGGCTCCTTGCGAACGACGATGAGATCCTCATCGCCATCGTTGTCGACATCGCCGACGACGTAGTCCTTCTCCTGCGTGTCGCTCTCACCGAGAGAGGAATCGACGGAGAGACGACTGCTGGTCTCGTCTGAGTAGCTGAGCCAGCCACTTGCACCCGCAAGGGCGGAATTCGCAAGGAGGCCTCCTGACACAATGCATGTCAATGGGAAGAAAATCTTGAGCATCATCAAACTCACTCTCTCTCGAAAATGGGAGAAGGCGGAATACCTTCTCTAGGAACAGTCCCCCCAGTAGGACAACAGTGCAAGGATATCATCAACTTCAACTTCGCCATCCTCATCGAGGTCGGCGGGGCAAGGCGGGCCGCAGGTTCCCCAGGCGGAAAGCATGAGGAGGACGTCATTGACCTCCACAGCTCCAGAATCGTCGATATCGCCGGGACATCGCTCGCAGACGTCGAGGGATCCGTCGGAATCCTGATCGACCGAGGGATCCTGAATAATCTCCACGACATCCAGGATCGAATTGCCGTTGCAGTCCTCAAGCGATTCGTCGAAGGCGTCCACGAACAGCACCAGATCCTGGGAATCGACCACTCCATCCTGATTGACGTCATGGATCGCACAGGCATCGTCGGGCGTGCACGACTGATTGAAGCAACCCTGGATCCCCTCCCCATCGTCATTGCCGAACACGTCGTCCCAATCGACGGACTGGGAACCATCGGCATCGAACTCGATGCGGCCAAGCGAATCGAGAAACTGAATCAGAAGCGACTGATCCGCGGCGCTCAATGACGCGAAGGCCTGAACGGTGTCGATTCCCTGACTGGCAAGCAGCCCATGTTCATAGATCGCAAAGGTCACACGGTCCTCGAAGGAACCACTGGCGAATCGACCATCATGCCATATGGGAATTCGGTATCTCAGGCCCCACAATGGTGGTGTTCGCAACTGCCGCTCTCCGGCTGGCCCATCCTGAATGCCGTCACCAGCCAACCCCATGCCATGGAGAAGGAAATCCCCATATGGATGGATGTCGACGTTTCTCAGCGCCGTTTCCAAGCTCGAATCGTTGGACGTGGTGTAGGTTGGTGTGTGACAGGCTGAACAGCCCACCTGCTCGAAGATCTGTTCTCCCGACATCCCCCAACGAGGTGTCTGAGGAGGTGGCGCCAGATATCGCTGGAAATCAGTCACTCGCTGGACGAACGACACCGCTGCGCCATCCGGCGGATCCTCGGGATCAGCAACGTCGTCGCACTCACCAATGAGACTCTCGTCACCCTGCGGGGCTACTTCGTCCATCAATATCGCGTTCGTCATGCCCATCTCGTTCAGGGCTGCATCCGCACTGAAGGATTCGACCGTGGCGATCTGGGCCTTCCATCCGAATCGGCCGACACGGTCAACGCCACCGGGATCCTCAAGAGGCACGACCATCCGAGCATCTCCCTGGATCGATGAATCCTGAGATGCCTGAACTGCCAGCAGATCGCTGTCGAGAATGGCCTCGACCAGTCCATAGGCCAGTACACCCGGAGTCACCCTGAGGGTCGTGACATTGGCTTCTTCTGGAATGGTCTCGAGGCAGTCGTCATTGATGCTCTGAGCCTGGAGCAGGGTTCCGCCGACCTGATCAAGCGCTTCGAAGCCACCCTTCTTGCCAAGACGTCCGAAGTGGGTCACGAACTGTGAACCGGGTCCGCCCACGGGATTGTTGTGGCAGGACGCGCAGCTGGTCTGATTGAATACGGGGCCAAGTCCCTGCTCGGGAGTGAGGTTGAACTGATACGCCTCGAGACCGGCATAGAATCTCGCCAGCTCGTCCGCCGTGAGACCAGGCAACGGATCTCCCGGTCTGGGTTGCAGATCGGCCCGACTCGCCGATGGCCACTGGACAAGCACTACCAAGGCCAGAACCTTGGCAACTGATCTGCCCACGTGTGCCAATTGCTTAATTTTCAAGCCTCTCTCCAAAGCTCTATGAATGGTGCGTCTCTCTTAGACTACCGTAGAGAAGCCGTGAAGAGAGCACAAAGATCTATTCGCAGAAAGACCCCGTTGAGGATCCCCGTAATGATCCTCATTGGCTCTTTCATGCTCTTGAGTGGCTGTGAACGGCAAGAAGCGGGTAATCCGGAGGAAAATTCCTCCACGAATACGACCAGCCCGACGATCATTCCGGCACTCGATGGTTCGCTGAGCGACTGCTTCAAGCTCATCGAGGACGGTCGACATGGACCAGCCAGGGTCCGAATCCGTCAATGGCTCGATGATCATCCAGAGGATGCCAGAGGTGAATTCCTCATGGGGCTCAGCTATCACCAGGAGAAGCGGTACGGACGGGCGATCAAGTGGTTCGACAAGGCGGCCCTACATCGACCGGTCTACCCCCCTGTCTGGCACTTCCAGGGTTGGTCCAACTACTACCTGGGCAATGCCCCACGTGCTCGGGAGGCATTCGATCGACATCTCCAACTGGATCCGGGCGAAGGTGATTCCCACTTTGCCATCGGTCTTCTGGCAATGGAGGAATGGAGACTCGACGAGGCCGAGCGGCACTTCATGAAAGCCATCGAACTCCAGGCGAATCGGTCCACACGGATAAAGGGCGTATCCAAGGCCAAGGCGAGACTCAGTGAAGTCGTCGAGCATCGTGACGGGGACATCGAACAGGCCACGTTGCTTCTGAGGGAAAGCGTCGAACTGCATCCAGATCACTACGAAGCCTGGTATCGCCTCTCTCGGCTGCTCACACAGCAGAAGAAGAACGACGATGCCAGATCGGCGATGGAACAGTTCCACATGGCCAAGGAGCGCGTACGACCATGAACTCAAGCGTTCATCATGTCATCGCCTTCACTCTGGTGATCCTCACGCTGGTTTCATGCAGACCTGCGCAGGAGGAACAACCTCCCCGTGTCAGGTTCGTGGATGTCACGCAGAATTCCGGCATCGATTTCACCACGACATCCGGAGCAAATCCATCCAGTCAGATTCTCGAGGTCAACGGTGGCGGAATCGCACTGTTCGACTACGACAACGATGGTGATCCGGATCTCTTCATCGCCAACGGCGCCACGCTGGACTCGCCGGATGCGGGCCCGGGCTGTCGATTGTTTCGAAATGACGGCGAATCCGGAACGATCCGGTTCACGGACGTGACGGACATCGCAGGCATCGACCTCAATCGATGGGCCATGGGAACGGCAACCGGCGATATCGATGGTGATGGATACATCGATGTCCATGTCACCTGCTGGGGCCAGAACGCCATGCTGAGAAACCGAGGCGATGGGACATTCGAGGACATCACGACCATCGCGGGCATCGATGATGACGCCTGGAGCACCTCTTCGGTCTTCGGTGACGTGGATGCCGACGGCGACCTCGATCTGTACGTGGTGAACTATCTCGAATTCGATCCGTCGACTCCACCCCCACCAACTCGATACAAGGAACAGGATGTGCTCTCCGGTCCACAGGGATTGGTTCCACAGGCGGACCGGCTCTGGATCAACGATGGTCGAGGTCGGTTCGACGATGCCGCTCCACTCGGACTGATCGAGGAGACAGCTTCGGCCTACGGGCTCAATGCGATCATCCTCGACTTCGACGACGATGGAAGACAGGACATCGTGGTCGGCAATGACTCCATGGCCAACAATCTCTTCGTGCATGCCGAAAGGGAGGGCGAGACGCTTTCCCTGATCGATGCCGGTAGAGCGAGCGGCCTGTCGGCCAACATGGACGGATCGGAACAGGCCACCATGGGCATGGCGGTCGGGGATCTTGACACCGACGGCAGACCCGATCTGTTCACGACCAACTTCTCAGCCGACACGAACACGTTGCATCGAAGCCTCGCCAACGGCGGATGGCAGGACCGCACACGTCAGTACGGCCTGGGCATGCCGAGTAGACCGTGGCTGGGATGGACAACCGCCTTCGTGGATATCGACTACGACGGGTTGGAGGACCTGATCATCCTCAATGGCCACGTCTATCCGAACGCCACGATCGAGACGATGGACTCTCGATACGAGCAACCTCCGCAGATCCTGCTGCGAAGAGGCGATCGCTTCAACTCGCTTCCGGCGGATCAGGCGGACAACTGGCTGGGCATCCCGCGCAGGGACCGCGCTGGGGCGATGGGCGATCTGGATGGCGATGGCGATCTGGATCTGGTCACGGCGGAGCTCAATGGCCCGATACGAGTCATACAGAATCAGACGCCATCACCGCCAAACAGGCGAGCGGTGATGATTCATCTCGAGGATGACCGAATCCAAACCTCGAATCGAAATGGTCTGGGCAGCAGGCTCCGTCTGAAATCAGATCCGCCGATCACGCGATGGATCCATTCCGGTGGCGCGTTCCAGTCCGCCCATGATTCCGCCGCCTCGTTCAATCTTGCCGCAGACGAGACTGACGCGGTCCTCGAAATCACCTGGCCTGATGGGGACATCACGATTCATGAGATCGACCCAACGGAACGCATGATCATCAAGCACAGTCGGGGCACCTCTGTAAATCCGAATTGATACAGACGGGCCTTTGGCCCTGTATCCTCGTCATGCATATGGCGAAACAGCCTCGGCGATGGCGAAGAGTTGAAGCATTTGGTCCCGGGCACCCACTCGCCTGGATCATCTGGAGCGTTCCTGCGCTCTTCTTTCTCTATGAATTCATCCTGAGAATCGCCCCCAGTCTGATGCTCCCCGAACTCGAGCAGAAGATGCAGCTCACCGCCGGAGGCATCGGGGCCGCCCTGGGCGCCTACTACTACGCCTATGCACCCATGCAACTCGTGGTGGGCGTTCTGCTCGATCGTTTTGGATCGAGAAAACTACTTTGCATGGCGGCTCTCATCTGCGTCATCGGACTCATCGTCGGCGCAGGTGTCACGACCCCGGCGGGCCTGGCCGCCAGCCGTTTTCTCCTTGGTCTTGGATCGGCGTTCGCCTACATCGGCGCCGTCTACGTCGCCATGATCTGGTTCCCTCGTCGACGTGCCGCGATGCTGACGGGGCTCACGGCTGGAATAGGATTCACCGGTGCGATCGCCGGCGAGTTCCTGCTTGAGGCCATGTTTGGAACGCCACCAAGCTGGTCAAGGGGCATGTGGATACTGTCCATCTTCGGCGCCGTCTTCGCCATTGCCATCTGGATGGCCGTGCCCGAGAGACCAAGCTGGCATCTGCAGCGGGTCGGCCGCCATACGTCCCACAGCATGCGCACAGTGCTCGCTGGCCTGAAATCAGTCACGACCCATCGGGATACCTGGCTCATCAGCATCGGCTGCGCACTGATGTATCTTCCACTGGCGTTCGCAGGCAACTGGGGCCCCCGGGATCTGCACATCGTGCTGGGCGTCCCCACGGAGGAAGCACCGAAGCTCTATGCCATGTTCTATGCGGGCATCGGACTTGGATGCCCACTGGTAGGTTGGCTCTCCGATCGATCGGGCCGAAGACGTCCATTCCTCATTGCCGGCAGCGTAGCTGCCGCATTGGGCACGCTCCTGATGGCCTGGCTGCCCGAATCCGCCCGGGACTGGGCATGGATCATCCTTCCCGTGTGGGGACTTGTCGTGAGCACCTATGTCCTGGGCTACCCCATGGCCGCCGATCTGAACAGACGTGATGCCGCCGGAACGGCGATCGCCTTCGTCAACTGTATCGGCATGCTTCTGGCGGGCCTGATGGTCTGGCTCTTCGGCGTGCTGGTCGATGGCATCGCCGCCAGCCGGGATCATGCCCAACCACAGGCGAACGACTTCAGACTCGCGATGATGATTCTCGCTGGATTCATGCTTCTGGCCTGCATCGCCAACACGATGGCCAAGGAAAAGAATCAACTCGAGGCCGACTCCGATTGACCGGAATTCCCCTGCATGCGACTCATCGGCAGACGACGATCGATCCAGCCGGGCATGATCGTGAACAGGATCCTGAATGCCTTGTTTATCAATCCGGGCACGCAGACTTCCCTACCTCGCTCGACGGCCTTCCATCCGGCGGTGATCACCGAATCGACATCCTTCCACATCCATCGCGGCATTCGATCGACCTTGTCCCTGTTTCCAAGAGCATCATGGAATTCCGTTCGAGTGAATCCCGGACATAACGCGGTCACATGCACGCCCGAACCAGCCACTTCCCTGCCAAGACTTCGGGATGACCGGACCAGAAAGGTCTTGGCCGGTCCGTAGTAGCCTCCGGGAGTCACGGGTGTGAATGCAGCAAGTGAGGAGACGTTGATCACACGCCCCCATCCACGCTCGACCATTCCCGGCACGAATGCATGGGACAATCGTATTGGAACGATTCCGAGAACCTCGAGGACATCACGCTCCAGAGTCCATTGGTTTCCCAGAAAGAGACCTGGCACGGCGTATCCGGCGTTGTTGATGAGGATTCCAACCGGTACCTCTATGGATACGATCAGTTCTTCCACGGCATCGCGATCGGCCAGATCACATGGAAGCACCTGGACCTGAACTCCATGATTCGATCGGATCTCACCCGCGAGCGATTCCAGCCGATCCAGTCGGCGAGCCGTCAGGACAAGCGGATACCCCAGCTTGGCCAGAAAGATCGCATAGGCCTCCCCGATTCCGGAGGAGGCGCCTGTGATCAATGCCCAGGCCTGTGATGGATCGGGATCACTTTTCATGTGTTCATCGTATAATGCAGACGATTAATGCAGACAATCACCAGTCCGTAGACTTGCATTCCAAGGTTTCCACCATGATCCATCGTCTCATCATCTGCTCGCTCACCTGCCTTCTGCTCGTCGGATGCCAGTCCAATGATGCGGGATACGACTTCTCCATCAAGCCTGCGTGGAACAATGAAGTGGAAGGACTCCAGCACTATTCCCTGGCAGATGATCGCAATATCTGGGTTCAACAGGGCGCGTTGGTGACAGCCGAGGATATCGAGAAGGCCAGCCTGACAAAGGACCAGTTTGGTGATTTCGCCGTCATGGTGACTCTCGATGCGGCCGGTAGTGCTCGCATGAGTCGGTTCACCTCGGGACACATCGATCAACCGTTGGCGGTGTTCATAGATGACAAGCTCATCAGCACACCCCAGATCAGATCTACTCTCAACAGCCAGTTCATCATCACAGGAATGACGGACAAGGCTCATGCCATGGCCTTCATCGACCGCTGCAACGAACTGATCGCCTCCCGGAAATAGCCGTTTCCATCCTGTGGGAACCGAGCTGAAAACAGCGAATACCCCGTAATCATCAGTTTCTTTGAATCCTCCTTTCGATCTGGACGAATCTGGACATAGGATGATCTATCGGTCTAGTGTCTGATATTCCCCCTCAACACCCCCCCTGAGAGAGGCCCCATGAGAATGAACACCACTTTCCAATGCGTACTGCTGGCCACAACCAGCATGCTTTTGTCATCTACCGCCGCACAGGCAGCCCAAGGCCCCGCCAGTTTCGACGGCAATCAGATTCCTCTGGAAGTCGTGGATGTCATCTCGGTTGCAGGTCCAGACTACGACAGACTTCGCACTGAGGATCTGACCAAGGACAATGAGATAGGGCCCCGACGATTCGCCGTCGCCAGAGAGGTCTCGGTCACACCGTCCAATCATGGCACATGGGAACACACGACCAATGGCCGGATGCTCTGGCGACTGTCCGTCGATGCCAGAGGCAGCAAGCATGTGAACCTGGGTTTCGGAGATTGGAATCTGCCTGCTTCGGGGGAAGCGTGGATTTCATCGGCAGACGGTGACTGGGTACTCAATCCCATCACTTCAGCCGACAACATCACCGAACAAGAACTCTGGACAGCCCTCGTCCCCTCCGACCAGGTACTCATCGAGGTATCGATGGATGCGGCGGAACGAGATGTGTTCATGGCCAACACGACACTGACCCATATCAACGTCGGCTACAGAGGGTTTGGTTCCGATGATGGGACCCGAGGAACCTCCGAGAGCTGCAACGTCGATGTCATCTGCTCTCTGGGCGACGACTGGCGTGACGAGATCCCTTCAGTCGGCCTGATGATCATCGGTGGCTCGGGCGCTTGTACGGGTGTCATGATCAACAACACCTTCGAGGACGAGACCCCCTACTTCCTGACAGCCGATCACTGCGGCGTCAGTGCGAGCAACGACCAGACCATCGTCGTCTACTGGAACTTTGAAAACTCCTATTGCCGAACGCCCGGCAGCAATGACAGTGGCGGCAACGGGAACGGCAATCTGAATCAGGTGACGACCGGCGGTTCCACGCTGCTTGCCAATGGCAGCGGCAGCGATTACTGCCTCATTCGGCTGAACAATTCACCGAATCCAAACTACGAGGTCACCTTCTCGGGATGGAACCGGTCATCTTCGACACCAAGTGATGGCGCCGGCATCCACCATCCCAACTCGGCTGAAAAGCGGATTTCCTCCGTCGACAACGTCTTTAGCCAGGGGTCCTTCTGGATCGTGAACTGGGGCGAGGGTCGCACCTACTTCGGCTCCTCGGGATCACCTCTCTACGATGCCAACTACAGGATCGTCGGTCAGCTCTACGGCGGCAGTTCGTTCTGCACCAACGATTCAGACGACGTCTATGGAAAGCTGAGTTCGAGCTGGTCCGGATTGAGGGACTATCTCGATCCATCCGGTAGCAACGCCTCCACTCTCAACACGCTCAATCCCTACGACGGCAGCGGCAACGGCGGCGTCTGCTGCGTGGGCAGCACCTGCTTCGTCGTTCCCATCGAGAACTGCGGCTGCAGCACCTGCACCTGGTATCCCGATCAGACCTGCGGTGAAGTGGATTGCAGCATCGTGATCGTCCAGGGCGCCTGCTGCCTTGAATCGGGCAGCTGCCTCGGCAACCAGACCCCAGAGCAATGTGCTTCCGCAGGCGGCGACTATCAGGGCGACGATTCATCCTGTGCCAGCGCCAACTGCCCGCAGCCTGAGCCAACCGGTGCCTGCTGCGTCAACGGCAACTGCATCAGTGATCTGACCGCCGGTGAATGTGCCGCCGGAAGCGGCGAGTATCAGGG
>DEYM01000039.1:0-19258 GCA_002364555.1 Phycisphaerales bacterium UBA3158
GTGCCTTCATGCTTCTCCATGTGAGGCTCGAGATGCTTGACCGCCATCTTCATGACTTCCGCGGACTGGAGGACGAACGGCAGCTGCATGTCGCCACTGGCGAAGAGCTCGCCGACTCTCTTCATGCCCGAGAGAAGATGATCGTTGATGATCTCCAGTGGAGGATAGATCTTCATGGCATCTTCGAGCCGATCGCCAAGCCCCTGCTTCTCACCATCGATGATGTGGAACTTCAGCCACTCCTCCAGCGTTCGCGACTGGGTATCGGCGGCCGTCACGGCAACCTCGTCGCCCTTGAACAGTTCTATGAAGGACTGAAGCGGATCGAACGACTCATCCGACACCGACTCGGGCAACCCCGTACCGCCCTGTTCCACTGAACGCTTGTCGTAGATCAGATGCATGGCCGCATCGATCCGCTCCGAATCGATTCGGTTCAAGGGGATGATCTTGGAGGCATGGACGATGGCACTACTCATGCCGACTTCGAGAAGCTCATGCATGAGAACGGAATTGAGGACCTGACGGGCGGCCGGCTTCAATCCGAACGAGCAGTTGGACAAACCGCACGTCAATTGAACATCCGGATACGACTCATGGATACGCCGGGTCCCCTCGATCAGCTCCAGGGCGCTGCGGCGATCGGCATCCATACCCGTGGACACAGGCAGCACCAGCGGATCGATGAAGAGATCATCGACGGACAACCCCCCGACCTCACAGGCACGCTCGATGGCACGACTGGCGATCGAGAACTTGCGATCGGCGGTTCGAGCCATGGCGGCTTCCGGATCCTCATCGATGGTACCGATGACCAGACCGGCGCCGAACTCGCTGGCCAGATGACACATCTGGTCGAATTTCTCCACACCATCCTCGAAGTTCGCGGAATTGATCACCGATTTGCCCGGTGCGTGACGCAGACCAGCCTCGATCGTCGCGATCTGGGTGGAATCGAGCATCAGCGGCGCATCCACCTGACGAACCACGCGGGAGACTATTTCAGCCATATCCGCGGCATTGTCCCGACCGGCGTAGTCGACATTGATATCGAGACAGTTCGCCCCTTCTCGAATCTGACCTCGCGCCAGGGAGATCATCTCATCCCAGTCCTCGTTCTCGAGAAGACGCTTGAATGCCCTGCTTCCCGAGGCGTTCATGCGTTCGCCCACGATGAAGAACGAACTCTCCTGCCGATACGGAACAGCCGTGTAGAGCGAGGTGCAACCCGACATCCAACCGGATTGACTGCGATTGGGCTTGCTCAGCGAATGAGCCTTGTTCGCGATCGCCTGCATGTGGGATGGACCGGTACCACAGCAACCACCGACGATATCGATGCCGAATTTCTCGATGAACCCACCGATGTTCTGCGCCATGGGCCCTGGCGTCAGCGGGAAGTGGCTTTGTCCATCGACCAGAACTGGCAGACCGGCATTGGGCACACAGGCGATTCTGCGAGGCCAAAGCTTGGCCAGTGTTTCCAGATGCGAGGACATCTCGATCGGACCTGTTGCGCAATTGAGGCCCAGTGATGCGATGGGATATCTGGCCAACGCCGCGATCGCTGCTGAAATCTCCGTTCCAAGCAGCATGGTGCCGGTGGCCTCGATTGTGACGTTGACGAAGATGGGAAGATCATGTGGATCACGGCCCGCCTGCTCGATCGCCTTGAGACAGCCGTTGACGGCACACTTGACCTGGAGGAGATCCTGGCACGTCTCCACCAGCAAGGCATCGGTTCCCCCTTCGATGAGTCCCGCCGCCTGAGTGCAATAGGAATTGAGCATGGAGTCCCAATCGATCTGGCCAAGTGTTATCAACTTGGTGCCAGGTCCCATGGAACCCAATACGAATCGGGGCTGATCGGGTGTTGAATGGGCATCACACGCTGCCCGCGCGACCTCGGCCGCCTCCTTGTTCAGAGCTCTGGCCCATGCAGACACATCATCGCCAAACTCGGAAAGAACCAGCGGATTGGCTCCGAACGTGTTCGTCTCCACGGCATTACAGCCCACGGAAAGAAAGGATTCATGGATCTGCTGAATCAGCTCGGGTCGCGAACGCACCAGTAGATCGACACAGTTCTCATGCCCCAGATAATCCCGCTCGATATCAAGCGGCATTGACTGAAGAACCGAACCCATGGCACCATCGAGAACAAGAACACTTCGATCAAGCGCCTGAAGCAGTTTGCTGGTCATGTTCGGAGTATAAATTGGCTACCGTATAACTACAACCGTCCATCCGGATGAAAGGATCGATCAAGCATGTCCTCGTACCGACGTATGGTTTGATGGCCTGAGCTACCATGAGATGCCTGAAACACCATGCCGACTTTCATTCCCTTCATCCTCATTGCCGCCTGCCTGGGATTACAGATGCCCTCGCCAAGCCAGGCTCCGACCCCTGCCACTCAGGCTCCGGTCGTTCTGCCACTCTCCCGTAGCCTGGTGGCCCGATACATCAATGCAATCGGGGGCCGGGTCGCCATCTGGGATCTCGAGTCATTCACGGCCCATGCGACCATCGGGATCGAGGGATCCGATACCAAAGGCGAACTCGATCTGGCGTTTCGCAATTCGGGTCTGATGAGCATCCAGCTTGATCTTGGGGCCCTTGGCAAGAGCCAGGTGGGAAGCAATGGAGCATTTGCGTGGGAAGTGACTACCACGAACTCGGGTGAACGCCTGGAAGAACTCATCGATCCCAAGGAAGCCAGGGAACGTCGCCGAAGCCTGAACTGGTTCGAACTGGCGATACAGATCAACGCCGATACCAAGTCCATGAAGACAATAGGGCCGGCCGATTTCGATGGACATCCCTGCTGGGAAGTCCAGAAGATCAATCGAAGAGGACAGGAGGAACGCATTTTCATCGATCGTAATTCCTACCTGCTTCGCGGCATACAGATCTTCGATGAATCCAACGCAGACCAGCTCGATCTGACCATGTCCTTTCGGGATTGGAAGCGGGTGAAACCGCTTGTTCTCTTCCATGAGATAGTTATTTCGAGCATGAACACTGAAATGAAGGTGGTGTTCGATTCAATCTCCCTCAACAAGGCGCCTCCGGACCTGTTCCTCCCACCGGATTCCATCGTCTCGCTGATCGACAGCCTGAAACAACAAGAGTCACCAAGCGTCGAGAAGCCATGACCGAAAACGCTGTCACCATCCAGAATGTCAACAAGAGCTACGGTTCCGTCCAGGCAGTCCGGGATCTGGATCTTCAGGTTCCAAGGGGCTCGCTGGTCGGATTCCTCGGACCAAATGGAGCCGGCAAGAGCACGACGATCAGGATGATCATGTCGATCATCTACCCCGATCATGGACGAATCGAGGTCCTGAATGCCACTGCACTTCAAGCGAAGGACCGAATCGGCTATCTACCCGAGGAACGCGGGCTCTATCGCAAGATGCGAATCAACCAGTTCCTCCGCTACGTCGCACGGCTCAAGGGGCTTCGCAAGCATGATGCCGATGAACGCATCCAGCTGTGGCTCGAACGCCTTGAGCTGCCCGATGTGCTCAATAGGAGATGCGAGGAACTCTCCAAGGGCCAACAGCAGAAACTGCAGTTCATCGCCGCCGTGCTGCACGAGCCCGAACTGATCATTCTAGACGAACCCTTTTCAGGTCTCGATCCCGTCAACGCCGCCCTTCTGGGCACGACGATTCGCGAACTGAATGAACAGGGAAGAACAATCATCTTCTCGACACATGTCCTTCACCAGGCAGAGCAGCTCTGCGACCGGGTCTTCCTGATAAACAAGGGAATCAAGCTCCTGGATGATCCGCTTGAGGTCATCCATGAACGCTACAATCCGAAGGTGCTCACCATTGAACTGATGGACCCGAGACAACAGGAAATACCTGATTTCACAGGCATTCGAGACATCTCAAGAGATGATGAACGATTCGATCTGCACCTTGAGAACGAAGTCGACATCCAGTCGCTGATGTCGACGATCACCTCCTCGATCTCCCTGCGATCCATTGAACTTCGACGTCCCACTCTCGACGACATATTCGTCGATCTTGTCGGCGGAAAGAATTCCTGATGCACAAGACATGGACCGTCGCATGGCGGGAATTCAGGCATACCGTGTTCACCAAGGCCTTCGTCCTCGGGGTCGTCGTCGCCCCACTGTGCTTCGGGGCGATCGTGATTCTCGCAAGCATCTTCCTCCAGCCCGAAGCGAAGCCGCTGGTCGGAACCATCGTCGTCATAAGCCCCGATGACTCCCTGATGGGTCCACTGACGAAATCGCTTCGGCCGGAACAATCGACAGCGCTCCCCGACATCGAGGGATTGGATGCCGGCGAAGCAGCCGATGTACTTCTCGACGAGGTCTCCGCCAGTCCCGCGGGCAAGGTGTCCGTCACCGAGATGGACATCAAGATCGTCTCGATGGACGAGTCTCGTATCGATGAGATCAAGGACGGCATCCGTGATGGGCTCTACACCGCTCTTGTGGTGGCTGACGAAGAGGCGCTTGATCTGGAGGGCCAGAGGAATCAGAACAGGGTTCGGATCTACGTCTCCCCGGATTCGCCCCCCAGCCATACGGAACTCCTCGAGGATTCAAGCCGCAACGCCTTGATAGAAGCCCGAATCTCCGGTCAGGGACTCGACCCCGTTCTGGTCCAGAAGCTGACAGCCAAACCAAGGACCACCACCGTCAGACTGATCGAAGGCGGCGATGAAAAGACCGAAATCGGCGATCTTCGTCGATTCCTCCCCATGGCCTTCATGATGCTCGTCTGGCTGACGACCTTCATCAGCGGCAATTATCTCCTGACATCCACCATCGAGGAGAAATCCAACCGTGTCATGGAGGTCCTCCTGAGTGCGGTCAGCCCCATGGAACTGATGACTGGAAAGATACTCGGCTACGCCATGGTCACGGTCATCATGGTGGCCATGTTCTCGACGGTGCTCGTGGCCTTCCTCGTTCTTGTCTCGGTGCTCGATCTGATCACACCACTGCAGATCGTTCTTCTGATGATCTATCTGGTGATCGCCTACTTGATGATCGCCGCCATCATGGCTGGCATAGGGAGTGCCGTGAGCGACATGAGAGATGCCCAGACGCTTCTCGGGCCGGTCAGCTTCGCCGTCATGATCCCGCTGTTCCTGATGACCATCATCGCCGAGGAGCCCAACGGAACCGTGGCGTTGGTGACGACCTACATACCACCATTGACTCCGTTCGTGATGATTCTGCGGATACTCGCCACGGAACCCGTCAACAGCATCGAGATACTCTTCAGCATCGTGTGGGGATTCGCCTCCGCGTTCTTCATGATCTGGATCGCCTCGAGGATCTTCCGCATCGGTGTCCTCATGCAGGGAAAACCACCCAACCCCATCGAGATGCTCAGATGGATCAGGTATCACTGACCGTACGTCGAACGCGCCAACCGGCCATCGCCGCGATGGCGGGCAGATTCAGCAGCAGATACAACGTCGTGAAGATCAGGAAAATGATCTGATAGGCGTTGATCGTCGATATGTTCTCGCTGAGTGCAAGCAGTGATCCGGCTCCGATCAATCCAGCCAGATACCCGGCATTGCCCGCGGCATGGATGCCGCCCATGTCGATGGCACCACGCCCACGAACGGCCGCCAGGATATACATCGACGGCGCCAAACCGGCACCGAAGAGACCCATGATCCCCAGACTGACAATGATGACCCAGATCGGAACCCATGGCGCGGCGGCAAGCATGGCGAATCCCGCGGAATAGCCCACGACAGCGACTATTCGCACTGGCAGAGGCCCTATCCGATCCGCCAGAATGCCCGCCGGCCAGGCCCCCAATGCGATCAGAAGCAGAATCATCGACATCGAAGGACCGACGAGTGTCTCATCGACCGCGATCTCACTGACCAAGTACAGCGTCACGGAGACGGTGACGACCGCTGACAATGCCCGGTCGCTGAAACTGAATAACAGCATCGGCCAGTACCGAACACCCTTGACGGCCGAGCCGACACTCATGATCTCATCCCGAAGCAGACCACCCGAACAGCCCGCTGCCACGGCCAGCAATATCGAGAAGGCCGAACCCACGAGAAAGATCCCCGCCTCCAGATACTGGCTGAGAATTCCTCCAGCGGTGAAACCCATGGCCAATCCCAGCATGATGGCCAGAGTGGCTGGCCCATAGCGACGCCCGGATCTCGAATGGTCACCGACCTCCAGCAGCCCCAGAAGGATCGCCAGAGTCACCATGTCCATGCCACCTGTGCCTACCCGCAGGATCATCGCCAACCAGAATGGAATCGGGCAGGCCAGCAGAATGAGCAGGATCGCATTGGCAATGGATGCACAGGCGATCGAGAATCCCGCATTCCAACGTCTCTGGATCATTCCAAGAAGTGGAAACATGACAACGGCCCCAAGCAGAGCCGCGGCAGTGAACCAGTGAGCCATCTCCAGGGAAACACCCCAACGCTGGACGACTGCCGAATTCAACGCGATCGGAACGAGTCCATCGGGCAGCGCAGCCAGTCCAATGAGAAGACTGATCGCAAGCGTTCTCAGGCCGGTGGCCCTCATGATGAAACCTCTCCCGGAAGGGATCCACTCTTCAGGCAGGCCACGGAGAAGGCACGCAAGGTGACCATCACGCTATGCTGAACATTGTCAGACACGGACACCATGCCGTCTCCATTCCACGAAATCGTTGAATCAAGTCCCCACCACACGAACAGTAGACCGAACATCGGACAATATCATGTCAGACAAGACATCAACAACTCCCGATCAAGCACTCGAAGGACTCACTCGTGACGGCATGACGGTCGCGGTCGGTGGTTTCGGCCTCTGTGGCATACCTGAGCAACTGATCATCGCACTGTGCCGATCGGGGGCAAAGGACCTGACGGCCGTATCAAACAACGCCGGTGTTGATGACTGGGGACTGGGGCTGCTTCTCCAATCCAGGCAGATCAGGAAGATGGTCAGCTCGTATGTCGGCGAAAACGCCGAATTTGAACGTCAGTTCATTTCAGGTGAACTCGAGCTGGAATTCACGCCCCAGGGCACACTCGCGGAACGCATGCGGGCAGGTGGGTCAGGGATACCCGGTTTCTACACCAAAACAGGCGTCGGAACACTCGTCGCTGAAAACAAGCCTCACATGGACTTCGACGGCACAACGTACGTTCTGGAACGTGGAATCGTCGCGGATCTCTCTCTGGT
The DNA here is from genome assembly GCA_002364555.1 of Phycisphaerales bacterium UBA3158. GTDB lineage: Bacteria > Planctomycetota > Phycisphaerae > Phycisphaerales > SM1A02 > UBA1668. The sequence continues at coordinate 7,214 of DEYM01000039.1, forward strand.
GAAGGCCTGGAAGGCCGATCCCTCAGGGAATCTCGTCTTTCGTCGTACAGCGAGAAATTTCAACCCACTCGTGGCCATGTGTGGGCAGATCACCGTGGCTGAAGTGGAGGAGATTGTCCCGATCGGGACCCTCGATCCAGACCAGATCCACACACCGGGAATCTTCGTCGACAGAATCGTCCAGACGGTCTCGGAGAAGAGAATCGAGCAACGCACCATCAGCCCTGCTGGTGCCTGATTTCTCTGATCGTCCCATCGATGGATTCATCGTCCAAATCTGCCCCCACCAAGCCAATACACCCCACGCCACCGCCCCTAACTGGGGTAGAATCCACGGTACCAGGGTTGAACTGACCCAAGTTGGGATTTTCCCCCAATGATCTTGCTCCCAGTGGCGTTCTACATGCCAGCAAGAGGTTATGGACAGTTCTAACCAACCAGATTCGGGAGCTAACGGCACACCATGAAATCCGTCACCATTCATCGATCAAACCAGTTCAACTGGATACTTGGCCTGTTCGTGGTCATGTTCATGACGCTCCTTCCTGCTGAACGTTCTCATGCACAGCTGTCGGCCGTCGCGCAGGCCATGGAACCCGAGTACTTCACTCGGGACCTCCTGATCTTCATCGAGGGACTCGATCTGGATGAGACGCAGGCGGTCATTGCCGAAGCCATCTTCGATGACTACGAGATGCAGTTCGACGAAGGCAAGCTTCGCATGGAACAGGAAATCGAGGCTCTCACCAATGAAATCAAGGAGATGAAGGGCCAGGGCCAGCAGGACCGGATTCTTGAAATGGTCGTGATGCCCATTCAGGACTGGCTGGTACGCCGTGAGGAGTTGAACAGTCAGCTCATCGAGAACGTCAAGATCATTCTCGTACCCGAGCAGCAGGAACTCTGGACCGCCTTCAACCGCAGGCTCTACAGAGAGAAGAAACTCGACGATGGAAAGTTTTCCGGCGAGCGAGTCGATCTCTTCATCATCGCCAGAGACACCAATGTCGACAGTCAGCAGGAACCCGCCAAGCAGATCATGGACAACTACGCCATGCAACTCGATCAGGCGCTGCATGCACGCCAGAGACTGATAGAGGGCGAGGACACGAGTCTTCTCGATTCACTGCGAAATAGGACAAGCGATCCCTCGATCGACATCGATGTCAAGAAGAAGATCATCAGTCACCGGATCAAGGTCAGGGACATCAACGACTTCTATCGAGAAGAGATCGCCTCTGCCTTGAATGCGGAACTGGCCGAGAAATTCCGTATGGAAACACTCCGAAGGGCCTATCCGAAGATCTACAGAACGACCAATGCGGAACGCGTTTTCGACGAGGCGATGGCAACCTACGATCCCACTGGTGGCCAAGAGGGACCTGGACCCAAGGCCAACAAGGAAACCTACGACGCCATATGGTCCCTCTATGGCGAGTTCCTTGGACAACTGGTCGTGATGAACGACAAGCTGTATTCGATGACACGAAGCAGTGAACCGGAAATCCAGCGACTGCGTCTGGAGAACCAGATCCAGAGAGCCAGTGGTGCGAAGGTCGAGCGACCGAAGAACCCGCTGACTGAACTCCAGCAGGAGAAGAGAGAACTGGAAGCGGACTACCTCATGAGACTTCGAAATCTTCTGGGCGACGACGCGTTCTTCGAGCTCAATGGCACCAGACGATACGACGACAGGCCGTATGTCACACCGGATGGAGGCGAGGAACGAGTATTGAAACTCTCGAATCCAGGCGGCGGCGGTCCGCGACAGGATGGCAAGAACAACAAGCCGACCAAACCCGACAAACGTCCCGACTCACCGAAGAAGCTCGGCAATGGAGCCGGCGTCGGAAGCGGAGTCGGCAATCGCCAGGACGACTGAACCCCATCGTGCATCGATGGGCAACACCCGGGAACGAAAGAGCACCTGATGAGCGACAACGGCGTGACAACCACTGGTTCCGATACCGCAGGCATTCGTGCCAGATGCGATCTGCTTGATATCTCGTGGCACGAAAGGCCCGTCGAGGCCCTCCCCGATGCCGTGGATACCCTCCGGGCCGATGAAGCTGTCCGACTTGGCGTCGTTCCGCTCAGAATCGACCAGGGGCGGCTTGTCCTGGCAATGCTGGATCCACTCGATACGGATTCGGCCGACGAGGTCGCCACACTGACCGGCATGGCGGTGCGTCGCGAGGGAATGGAACGTCCCATCTTCATGGATCTGATGCGAATGCATTACGGAACCACCGCATCGAAGATGGCCGATGCCCTGGCAGGCGATGCCGAAGCGGAATCCGAGGAACTCGAACACAACCTTGATGCGATCGAGGCTGACGACATCCACCGGATGGCCGAAGAGCCCACGCTCATCAACCTGGTCAATCTGATTCTGCTCGAGGCGATTCAGAAGAGGGCCTCCGACGTCCATGTGGAACCGTTCGAAAACACCCTGACTGTCCGGTATCGAATCGACGGGGTGCTGCACGTGCAGAACCCTCCACCGAAACATCTTCAACCTGCGCTCATCGGCCGTATCAAGATCATGTCGGGAATGAACATCGCGGAGCGATACATTCCGCAGGACGGCAAGATCTCACTGCGTTTCGAAGGACGCAAGGTCGATATTCGAGTGTCGACCGTGCCGACGCTCTATGGTGAATCCGTCGTCATGCGTATTCTGGACAAGAGTTCCCTGGCGCTCGACCTCGAGACGCTGGGCATGCGACCGGAAGTCCGGGAGACGATGGACACGCTGCTGTCGAAGCCGCATGGAATGTTTCTCGTCACGGGCCCGACCGGCTCAGGCAAGACGACCACGCTCTATGCCTCGCTGGCGAGAATCTACGATCCTCAGAAGAAGATCATCACCGTAGAGGATCCAGTCGAATACGAACTCGAAGGCATCAATCAGATTCCGGTCAATCCAAAGCGAGGTCTCGATTTCGCTGCCGGATTGCGGCACATACTCAGGCAGGACCCCGATATCGTTCTGGTGGGTGAGATCCGTGATGCGGAAACCGCAGACATCGCGATTCGCTCCGCCCTGACGGGCCACTTGATCCTGTCGACCCTGCATACCAACGATGCACCCAGTTCAGTCGGACGATTGGTCGACATGGGAGCCGAACCATATCTGATCGCCTCGGTGCTCGAGGGCCTGCTTGCCCAGAGGCTCGGCAGAAGGATCTGCCAGGATTGCCGACAGCAGATCCCCATCGACGAGGACATCTCACACCGCATCTCGGAACACGAGCGAGAACTCTTCGATGGAAAGGTCTGGGAAGGCGCAGGCTGCGAGAAGTGCAATCAATCCGGATATCGCGGTCGAATCGGCTACTACGAAATCCTCAAGATCAATGCGACGAGCCGCAAGGCGATCGCCGACAACATCCCCGTGGCGGAATTCAAGAGAATCATCGCCGAGGACATGCAGACCATGAGGCAGGACGGAATCATGCGGGCAGCCGAGGGGCTCACCAGTATTGCCGAAGTCCTTCGTGCCACCCAGGACGTCGACGAAGAAAGCATCTGATCACATGCCGACCTACAGCTATCAAAGCACGAATTCGAACGGCCAGAGCAACAATGGAACCCTGACTGCGGGCAGTCGCAGCGAGGCCATTCGCCAACTGATGCAACGCGGTGAAACCGCAACCGATATACAGGTGTCCACCCAGACGGATCCGACCCCCGAATCGAAGGCGACGATCACAAGTATCGCATCCAAGAAGACGCGGACCCGACCTTCGATGAGCAAGGGTGACATGGCGACGCTCATTCGTGAACTCGCGACCGCACTGGAAGCGGGTCTCCCTCTCATGCAGGCGCTTCGAACCATCCGAAAACAGGCCAGTGGCAGAGCGGCCCCGGTGATTCTGGATTTCATGATCGAGCGGGTGGAAGCCGGAGACACGCTTCACAAGGCCGCCATGGAATACGGCAAACCGTTCAACGATCTGGTGATCGGCATGCTCCGGGCAGCAGATGCTTCCGGAAGATCGGCGGAGATTCTCCATCAGCTCGCCGACCTCCTGGAGCGTGGAGTCGAACTCAGAAGAGAACTGCTCAGTGCAGCGTTCTATCCCCTGATCGTGGCGGCTCTGATCGTCGCCAGCGCGGGCATACTGGTTGTCTTCCTGATCCCGAAACTTCTCGGCCCGATCATCGCCTCCAAGCCCGACGCGGTCATGCCCTTCCCCACAAGAGTGGTGATGGGGCTCTCCGATTTCGCCATGAACTGGTGGTTTCTGGTGCTGGCCGTCGTCATCATCAGCATCGTCGGCTTCAAGGCATGGATCGCCTCTCCTGAGAATCGTTATGCATTCGATCGGGCCAAGCTCAAGATTCCAGTGCTTGGCCGTCTACTGAGAGATATCGCCGTCGCTCGCTTCACCCGAACGCTCGGCACGCTCGCCGATGCCGGCCTGCCGATCCTGGATTGCCTGCGAATCACCCGAGATACGCTTGGCAATGCCGCGATGATGAGGTCAATCGATGAAGTCCAGGAACAGGTCACCGCAGGGCGACCACTGGCCGAACCTCTCGAACGAAGCGGTCTCTTCCCCCCGCTGCTTGTCCAGGTCGTGCACCTGGGTGAGCGTTCAGGAAAACTGGAAAACATGCTGCAACACGCCGCCAGCGCCTTCGATCGCCAGGTGGCCATATCGCTCAAGCTCTTCACCAAGGCCTTTCCCCCACTGCTGATCATCGTCATGGCAGGAGTGGGCGGCTTTGTTCTGGCCGCAATTCTGCTACCACTGCTTCAAATGCAGTCAATGGTCGCCTGATACAACCACACCTCTCTATAGGAGAATCCCGATGAATCCAGTTATGCGACAACGACGAAACAACCGCCGACGAGGTTTCACGCTCGTCGAGGTCATCGTCATGGTCACCATCGTCGCCATACTTGGTGGTGTTGTAGCCACGACAATGCTGCGACAGGGTGCTGAAGGCAAGGCACAGGCCGCCAGGATCGGCGCCAACCGGATCAGAGCCTCCATTCAGCAGTATCTCCTCGATCAAGGTCTTTCAAGCCCCTCAGGCGATTTCAACATTGAAGTCCTGAGACTTCGACCAGAAGACGGCGGAGGTCGAAACGGCCCCTACCTCAACTCCGATGACCACATGTTCGATCCCTGGAGCAATCCCTACTACGTCCTCGTCCCCGGAGACAAGAACGCGGACTACGACGTGATCTCCTATGGCGAAGGTGGTCAGCTTGGTGGCGAAGGACCTGAAATGGATATCCATCAGTAGTTCCAACAAGATGCCGCACGGAGAAAGAGCACATCACGCCCGGAGTGGATTCACCCTGATCGAGACGATCGTCGCCGTCACGGTGCTGGCGATCATCGTGTCGATGCTGGCTGTTCGCATAACCGGCACGAGGGACAAGCAGATCTCGCTGGTCTCGGATCAGCTTGCCGATCTACTCATGGTCTACGCCATGCGAAGCGAACACTCCCCAAATCCAACGGGCATCTCCCTCGATCGCGAACGGATGGCCATCACACTCGTGCGAAGAATTCCAGCGGAGTTCGAGGGCGGCGAGATGACCTGGGGACGGGATCCTGCGGTGCCCGCCGTACCGCTCCCGCATTTCATCGAGGATCAGGGACTTGAGGTCCTGGCCGATGGAAGCTGGACGGACATAGGAGAGTGGCCGCTGTTGGCCATGCCCGGTCAGGATCGACCGGAGATAGAGATCAACCTCACATGGGACGAACGAACCGTGTCGCTCCGGCTTTCACCGCACAGCATGAATGCGGTGATCCGGGACTCCGCCGTTCCTGATTCCGAGATCGCGCCTCGCGAAAAACAAGACCTGGACGCCACAGGGCTCTGGCAGTCGGACTGGTGATGCCAAGACTCCCATCTCGCGGTCGATTCAGAAAGGGTGTCGCTCTTGTAGAGGTCATTCTGGCAGCCCTTCTTCTTGGAATCGGGCTATCCGTCGCGTTGTCCCTCGCCTCAACATCGATTGCACGGCAGAGTCTCGGTGAGCACAATCTGGTGTCGGCATGGCTCGCGGACGAGAAAATGAATCTCGTCATGATGGAGGGGCCTGAGAAGTTTCTCCAGAATCACCAGACCAACGGGCAATTCGATCCTCCGTTCGAGGAGTATTCGTTCGAGATCATCGTGAAGCACGTTGGAGACTGGGAACCATATGAGGTGAACATCTTCATCGACTGGGACAGCAATCGAAGATCCTTCCAGCTCGACTCGCTGATCGCGCCCCGACAGGGCGAACCCGAGGAACCAGAGGATCGCATTCCACTGGAAGCCATCGATCGAGAAGCGATCTACTACGAGGACATCGTCGAATGATGCCTGCCCTATGCCAGCGACCTGTTGCTCGACGTGGTTTCACATTGGTGGAAATCATCGTGGCCGGCATCATCATGGCCCTCCTCTTCGCCGCCATCACGGTCTCGATGGGACAGGTGATCTCATCTCGAAACATCAGCAAGAATCGAATGGAGGCATTCGTCCGTGCCGATGCCGCCATGCAGAGCATTCGATCGGATCTGGCCTCCATCCTGAGACGCAACGACCTCTTCCAGACGTGGCTCAAGATAGAAGACGACACGTACAGGCTCGACGGCACCGAGTTGAATCAGGACTGGATCCTGCTGTTCAACAATCATCTCCGTGCCGTCAGAAGCATCGACTACAACGGCGAGGGGATCGAATACGAATCCTCCTGGCAGATCATCATGGACGAGGATGGACCAGTTCTCTGGCAGAGACGTGACGCCATGCCGGACACCTACCCCGAGGCCGGTGGTGTCATCACCCCCAAGGTCGAAGGGATTCTCGAGCTCGAGATCGAAGCGTGGAATGGCGATCAATGGCTCAGCACCTGGGACTCCGATTACGACGGCATGCCCTACGGTCTTCGCATCTCAATCACCGCCAGCGGCGCACGCCCGGGCGAGAACCCGCTTGATTCACCACTGGCATTCCTTCGAACAATCATTCCGATAGATCGTGCCCCTTTGCCATACGACGTTCTTGATCAGAATCTCGCCGAACAGATCGCCTTCGACAGACAGCTGCCGCCGGAGCAGATCGAACAGATCGCCGATGCGATCGCCAATGGAACCGCACTGCCACTGACCGTTGCCGATAGTGGAATGACCCTCGAAGCGGGCATGACACTCGATGCCGACGGAAACGTATCCACCTCTGGAGGAGCTTCCGGCATGCCTGCTGGCATCCAGTTGCCCGATGGTTCCAGAATGGAACTGCCGACCTCACCCTCACGGCCTGGAGGTGGCAATTGAATCGCCTCCGTCGTGGATCGACAGGAAGAAGATCCGGACTCGCCATCGTGGTGGTGATCTGGGCCATCGCCATCACCGGGCTGCTGACCAGTTCCCTCATGGTGTTCGCCGGCCGCCAGAGCATGCTGGGCACGGAAGTGCAGAACAGGGTGGCCGCCCGATGGGCGGCGCGTGCAGGCGTGGAAGCCACCATCGCGAAGATGGCTGAAATCACCAGATACCCGGATCCCCAGGATGCGCTGCTGCTCTACCTGGTGATGGAACAGGACGGCGTCGCTCGAGGTGAAACCAGCGGCGCAAGCTGGAGCATCGAATATTCCGCCGATGGCAAGAAGGACTTCCCGGGCCCCATGGATGAGCATTCCAAGCTCAACATCAACAATGATTCCCTGAGGCCCTATCTGAATATCCTTTTCTATCCACTCGCGTTCGGAGTCTACGATTCGATCACGGACTGGATCGATTCGGATGACGACCCCAGCGCACTCGGGGTGGAGCGAGACTGGTACCTCAGTCTCGATGCCAGATATGAGCCACGAAACGGACCGATCTGGCATGTGGCCGAAATGGAATTGATCGCTGGAATCGATCCCGAGGACGTCCGTGGCGAAGATTGGAATCTCAACAACAGGATGGATGATTCTGAGAACGACGGGATGGAAACCCTACCAATCGATGACCCCAACGACTTCCTGGAGGCCGGATGGTCTGAATTCATCACGGCCCGTAGTCATGGCGGAGGGCTGTCCACATCCGGAGAAGAGCGGATCTGGCTCCAAGCCGCCGATCCTCTGGACATCACCGATCGAATCGAAACACTGACGCTTCAGCAGGCCCAGAGCCTCATCACCCAGGCTCAGGACCCGGACTGGGAGCTGTCATCCCTGGTGCTCTCCAACCCTCCAGAGGATCTCCGGCCGAGAAATCGCTTTGAAGACCCCAGCGATGATGAGGGTTCCCAGAGCCAATCGATATTCGATTCCGAGCAGATTTCCATGATTCTGGGCGAGCTCACCACCAAGGCCCCCCATCGACCCAGCTGGGGCAAGCTCAATATCAATACCGTGCCCTCCACACTCCTTTATGAGGTGTTTCAGGACGAGGAACGGCTCGTGGACGACATCCTCGCCATGAGAGCCCGTCGATCCGAGGGAATCATCAGCATGATGGACCTCTGGGAGCTGCCAGATATCAACGAGGAACTGATGTCCCGGCTCCTGACGGTCTTCGACACCCAGAGCAATGTCTTCACGATCATTTCCAAGGGAAAGAGTCCAGGATCTCAGCAAGAAGTGGAAATGATCGTCGTAGTTGATCGTTCAACAATACCGATTCAGATTCTCGAATACAGAGAGAACTGAAACAGACCTCATAAGCCCGGAAAGGGCCATGAAGATCGATTATCCTGCTGAGTAGAGCCACCCATCCATGAATTCATTCGAATCCCCCTCATCCAATATTCAGGCCGTTCTCCATCGACAAGGTGAACAATGGGCGTGCATAGCCGGTCAGCCTGAGGGGGCTGGCGACGTCCGGATCATCGATTCGAGAATGATCGAGACCGAGGATCAGATCCAACCATGGATCGAATCCGTGAATGCAGACTCGGTGAGAGTCGTCATCCCGGCCTCTGAAACCATCTGCAGAACATGCAGCCTTCCCGATGGCAGTGAGGAAGAACTTGAAGAGGCGGTTCGACTGCAGGCGGAAACTCAACTGCTGGGAACAGCTCCTCCACATCGACTCGGCATCTCGCTCATTCCCGGTGCGGAAACCGACACTGTTCGAACCGGACTGATACTTGCCTGGCCCGAATCATCGCCATGGACTGCGCCCGACCTTGACCCTGCTCCACTGTTTGCACCCGATGTCGCCGGACTCTGTGCGTTGCTCAATGACACTCGTCCAGCGGAGCCCCTTCTCTGGGTCGACGGTGAAGAATCGAGTCTTTGCATCGCGCTGGCACATCTGCAGGGCATACAGGTACGTAGTCTTCGAGAAGACTTCCAATCCGAATCCACTGGCAAGCTCGTTTCCAACGCCGTCATTGAGACGGGTCTGCAAGCCGAACTACCGATGGATCGACTGAAGACCATGGCGATGTCCGCATCGGAGAACACGGGCGACCGTACTCGATACCTGATCTTGCCACAGGACGTTCGCCAGCAGCTTTCGGAACGACTCGTCGGTGATGTCGACATCGATTCGAACTGGCTGGAGCACTATGCGATCGCCTCTGGCATCCTGCTGGCGATGTCTACGGATCTGATCTCGCTGACCATGCTTCAACGAGAGCTCCCGGTGGTCGAACCAAGTCTTCTGGAGGCGACGACAAGCCAACTCTCCAACCGTCGAATCGCCTCCTGGCTGATCGCCGCGGCGATCATCCTCTTCATATTCGCACCTGTTCTGCTCAATGGACTTCGCTTCGGACTTCTTCAAATCTCCCATCCTTCACTGGATGACCAGATCCAGATGAACGAGCGAATCGATCGCCAGAATGCGATGTATCGAGCCATTTCATCCCAGGCCTGGCCCATGACGAAGCTTCTGGGCGATGTCTCCAGCAGTCTTCCGGTCGGCGTCGAGCTTGAAACAGTTCGACTCTCACATGGTCAGCCCCTCAAGCTGAGCGGCAAGGCGACACCATCGGATGGACTGGATGCCGCAAGGCTGGTCACCACCATGAAGGACCAGCTGGAATCCACAGGTGTCTTCGATGATGTCACCCTCCGGTGGGAGAATCCAGAGACCTATGGACCACGGACCTTCACGATCGAAGCCCGGGTGGCGAGACCTCTCCTGAGACCCAGGTATGCGGAGGATCGAGACTTCGGGGCTCTGACGCTTGCTCAAAGAAAATACGGCGTCGATGCCGTCACTCAGCCCGGCACCGAGACCATGGCCCAGAACACACCCGTTCCGACGACTTCAAGCCCACCCGCGTCAAGACCCAAGCCGAACAATCCGGTCCTCAGGGCGGACGCAGACGATTCATCGAATGCTTCTCGAAGATCGGGCTCGAGTCGACGACCCACGACCCGCACAGGCGATGGGACATCGAGGGGTGACGCGGATAGTCGAGCGGGGAATTCCGGAACAGCCATGTCCGGGCGAATCCCCGAGATGCTCACTGAATCGCAGATCGCAGGCATGTCCGCCGCCGAAGTCAGGCAACAACTTGTCGAGGTTTCGGGCGCCAAGAAATTCGCCCGGAACAATCCCGAGATCCAGAAGCAACTCAGTGACCAGTTCACCCTGCTCATGGCAGGCCTGAAAACGAAGAGCAAGCCCTGATGAACACACAGGAACACGTGGATCGCTTCAAGGAATTCCCACGCTCGATGCAGTGGGTCATTCTCGCTTCGATCGTGATGATCGGATTCCTGCTCTGGGCGAATCTGGTTCGTCCCACATCCGCGAGCTGGCAGGAGGAATCGGATCAGATCGAACGTAATCTGGCCAGACTCAACGGCACGGACAGCATTCCATCGGATATCCGCCAGGCGACCATCGGCTATGGAGACCTGCAACTTCCAGATCGGAAACAACAGGGTTCACTTCAGCTGGCGCAACATGTCCAGCAACTCCTCGAGGAATACGGCATCAAGAACGATACCTTCACCCTGATGCAGAGCTCCCCACTGAATGCCTCGAAGGCAGCGGGACTCACCAGGGGCAATGAAAAGATCGAGCGACTCAAGGGAGAAGTCGACTTCAGCAGCAAACCCAACGTCGCCATCGACATCATTTCAGCCATGGAGAGTGATTCCGCCATCGATGCGATCTCCTCCATCAAGCTCGACCGTGAAAGCCAGGGCAACATAAGGGTTCGAATCACGATTGAATCATGGGTCAAAGCCAGCCGAGGAGGGCGTCGAAGATGAATTCGAAGAACCCTCTGATGTCTCCTCTGGGACTGAGCATCCTGGCCATCCTGATGATCCTCATCGTGCTTGCAGCAGAGCTACCCGCCCTCGTCTCGTCCACGGGAACAGCGATCTTCAGCAGCGTTCCGGAGAAGGACACGACCGCCGATCTGATTGAACAGCACAAGAAGGTGATGGAGACCGATCGTGACCGGTTCAACGGGCGATCCTTCTTCTTCACGCCCCCGTCGCCACCTCGGCCAAAGCCAAAGGTCGACAAACCAGCGGTAGCCGCACCTCCTCCACCACCTCCGCCTCCGAAGGTGGACACCACGCCACCCAAGCCGACCTATCCCAAGAACTACACCGGTCCCAATCTCGAGGCGATCGTCGGCCCGACAGCCTTCTTCAGACCAAGCAGTGGCAAGCTCATCATCGTCAATGTGGGTGATACCAAGCAGGACATCGAGGTACTGGGGACCAATGCACCCAGAAGCATCGAGGTCAAGTACAAGGGAGGCGGTCCCTACACAGTCGATCTCTTCGAGATGTCGGAACCCGACTTCCTCAATCAGGAGATCGACTCGACTGATGCCGAGAAGGACATCGTCACAGAGACTCGTGACCCGGATGCGATCGAGCCTGAACTGGCCACCTCCACAGGTTGGCCCGCGGGCACGATCGCCGGAGACGAGGTTCGAATCCGGTATCGCCAGGGACCTTACGAAGGAACAATCACCGGAATTCTCAGACGAGCGAACCAGACATGGCTGGTGCTCGAGAAGCCCGGAGATGATGAACCTGTCGAGATATTCAAGGCCGACGTGATCTCCGTACAGAACATGACGCCTCTGCCTCCGGAACCGGAACCTGAACCGGAA
>DEYM01000039.1:19590-42652 GCA_002364555.1 Phycisphaerales bacterium UBA3158
GAACCGGAACCGGAAGTCATCGCGGATCCTCAGAGCAATTCGAATTCGACGGCCATCGAAAACACGAACGGCACTTCCATGGATGTCGAATCCGCCAACAACAACGAGACAGTGCCGACGGCCAACGCCAATTCGACGCCAGTGCCTTCGAATCAGAATCAAACCGAAACTATTCGAGCTGAAGATGGTGATTCCACCGAATCCCAACAGCCCGATGCCGCTCCCGAACCGACCAAGGATGGATGACATGCACAACAACGCTGACCACACCACTGCATCAGGTTCGGAGTCGAACGAATTGACCAGTTCTCAAGGATTCTCGCCTGTGAATTTCACATGTCTCGCCAAGTCGTTTTCAGTCGCCATCCTTGTTCTGGCAACACAGACATCTGTATTTGCCCAGGATCGACCAGACCCCCAGTCACCTCCGCCTCCACCACCGGTCGCCGAACCGGTTGGAGATCGACCTGAACCGGATGCACCTGTCGGGCAGTCCGAGCAGTCGTCTACCGGCGACACGAACGAGTCGGCTCCCACGGATGGCGGGGAGATGGAGATCATTCTTCCCAAGGATTACAACGAAAACAGGGCTCGAGAGGATCGTCGACCTGTTCCCGCTGGAGAAATCAAACTGGGACTCAAGGATGTCCCGGTCAAGGATCTGTACGAATGGATCGCCACCCAGACCGGCAAGGCCGTGATGCCCGTCAATGCCACGCAGATCCAGAACAAGAAGTTCACGATCATCATGGACGACTACATCCCACGCGAAGAAGCGTTGGACATGCTGTTTTCCTACCTTCGGCTCAATGGTGTCGGCATCATCGAACGCTCGGATGTCATCCTGATCGGCGACCTGCCCAGCATGACCAAGGAGATGGGAGAGATCGATGTCGTCAACGCCGATGAATCGGTCATGGACCGGATTGATCGAGGTACGCTGATTCTCAAGATCTTCGCGGTTGAGCGAGCCAGTGCCGAGGATGTCCTGGCCAACATCGAGGAGTTCGTTCCGGAATATGCCTCGATCTCCGTCGATGGACTCTCCAACCAGATCATGGTTCTTGGCGACGTCGCACTGTGCCAGCAATTCGAGGTCATCATCGGACAGCTTGATCAGAAGTGGGTGAATCAGCGAATGCACACCTTCAGGCTCAAATGGGCCGATGCCGGCGAGATCGCCGACAACGTGCTGGAACTGTTCGAATCAGGAGGCAGCACCGCATCGGCCTCGCGAGCACCTGCTGGTGGAAACAACCGGAACAACCAGGCCCGGAACACCGCCCGTCGATCGACCGGCGGAACCTCCGCAGTCGAACTGCGGGTCACGGTCAATGTCCAGCAGAACACCCTGACGATCCAGGCCGAACCCGACGTCATGGAGGAGATCGGGACGCTGATCGCCACCGAATGGGATCTTCCCCGCCCCGCAGGCACATCCAGACTCTTCTTCCTGAAGTACACCGATCCACTGAAGGTCAAGTCACTTCTCGAGGAGGTCATCGGAAGTGGCTCAAGTTCGACCTCCAACAACGCCGCCAGAGGCCGTGGAGGCCAGAACAACCAGCGAGGTGACGCCACCTCGGGTATCAGTGGCGTCTACCGAATCGATGCGTATGAAGACAAGAACGCTCTTCTTGTTCTGGCCAGAACCGTGGAAAGCTTCGACTTCATCGACAGCATCATCCAGGACATCGACCAGCCAACGAGTGTCGGACTTCCCGAAGTCATCCCACTGAAGTATGCAGATGCCGTCGAGCTCTCCGAGGAAATCAATGTCCTGCTCGCCAAGGCCGGCGCAAGGGTGACGCTTCCAAGACCGGCATCGGGACTGACCGCTCAGGGATTCACGGCCTCGGACAATGGTTCGGGCGTTGAAGGGCCTACCGGAGAGACCGCCAGTGGTGATCTCCAGTTCCCTTGGCAGACTGGCGGCAATGATGAGGAACAGGCTCCTGAATCGGCATTGATCGGCAAGGTACGAGTTGTTCCCATCATTCGTCAGAACGCGCTGGCCATCATGTCGCCCCCCTCCTATCAGGAGGCGATGCGGAATCTCATTCACGGACTTGATCAACCGCGTCGTCAGGTCCAGATCGCTGCGACCATCGTGGAAATCGATATCACGGACAATGAAGCACTGGGCATCAAGCTCGGTAATGGCTGGACAGCCAGCGGCCCTGCACTGGGCCCGTTCGAGACGACGTTCAATGCTGATGTGACGGGCTTCCTGAGCAACATCATCGGCAGTGGTGGTGCCCAGACCTCCTCCACACTGAATCTGGGTGAATATTCGATCAACGTCATCATCGAGGCGCTCTCCTCTCTGACCAATGCGAGAGTCATTCAGGAACCACGAGTGTTCACCGCCGACAACGAGGAGGCCGTCTTCTTCAGTGGCAAGGAATACCCCATCGCCACGGGCACGATCGATGCCGCATCCGGTGGATTGAACACCTCCACCACCATCGAGTACAGAAACGTCGGAGTCTTCCTGAACGCCAGGCCTCGCATCACCGAGGAAGGCGCCGTCGATCTCGATGTCTCGCTTGAACTCTCCGACATCGGACTGCCCGTCGAAGTCGGCGGAACCACGACCACGGAGTTCAGCCGCAAGCAGGTGAATTCGCATGTCATCATCCTGGATGGGCAGACGCTCGTCCTGGGCGGGCTCCTCAAGGAGTTCGAACGCGTCACGAAGTACTCCGTTCCATTCCTGTCGGAAATCCCGCTCATCGGACCACTGTTCACATTCACCGACCAGGAACTGCAACGCAAGGAACTCATCGCCTTCGTCACCCCCACGGTCGTCCACAGACCCGAGGACAACTACTACAACTTCAATACGGAAGATCTCGACCGGCTTGAATCCGTCGCAAGACCTCTGGCCCAACAGCTCGAGGATGTCGATCGCGCCATTGATCTGGATGTCTACAACCGGATCCAGAGTCACGTGAAACGAAACGCCCCCGGTGTGAGTGAATATGGAACCGGTACGCCAAGCGGAATCCCCGGTGGCTCACTCGATCAGGCACCCATTCAGGGTGATATCGACACCATCGATCCCGATCTTCTTCGTACCCCCGGTGAACCCAAGGACTCCAATCAGGATCCGAAGAAGGATTCTCCATGAGATCTGCCCAGTTGATCGCAGCCACCAGCTGCCTCCTTGCACTGGGTTCGATCGCACTTCCAGGATGCCAAGCCCCAAGACCCACCTTGACCGAAGATCAGCAGATGGCGCTGTGGGACATTGCCAAGGCGAACAAGCCCAACAACAGGGACCAGACTGGCTTTTCCGGGATGGACTGGTCTCTCGGGGTCATCGAGACGAGAGGTCTGATCACTCCACTGACGAGCCCCGATGGGCTCTGGGTGGCGACTGAAACCGGTCCCGAGCTGGCATCCAACACTCTCATGGCGCTCCCCAATTCGCCTATCCCGACGTACAGCGGTATTCAGGTCACCAGGATCGATGGGACCAATTCCAAGCTGACCCCCCAGTATGCTCTCCCAGCACCATTGATCCTTGGACAATCCGCAGATGCGAACGGGTTTCTGGTCGAACAACCGAGAATCGACGGCAGTCGATGGATCGGGAAGGTCGCCTGGGAGACGGGCAAGATCGAGTGGCTCGTGCAGGATGACAAGGTCAACGCCTTCGGATCGCTCGGCCCCGACGGCGAACTGGCCTGGTGCACACGATCCATCAGCGACCCGGTCTTCTCTCTGGCCATCCGATTCACCGATGGTGAAGAGATCGGTATCGCTGCCAATGGCGGCGAATGGCTCATGCCGTCATGGAGCACCCGTTCGAAACGCATCTCCATCTTCTTCCTGTCCGATGATGGAATCCTGTCGATCCTGTCACTGGACTGCAGAACACCGGAACTGGTGACTCAGCAACCCAGACGTCACGATCTGATGACTGGAGCCAATCGTCAGGATGCCTACAAGGCCCGGCAGAGTCATCCGGTCATCCAGGGGACGCCACCGGGCCCCCTCGAGGAAGTCGTCTTCTATCATCCAACTCTGGATGCCATCTATCTCTGGCTGCCGATGAGTTCACTGAAGACCCCACCCATGGCACTGGCGACCGAATCACTGGTTGCCACCAGGGATCCGGGTTCGGCCGGCTTTCTGATCGGGACTCGAAACGATCTTCGATGGCAGGATCCCGACAACCGGAAGGTGTTCGTCCGGGTCCGCTACGGCCCATCGATTCCACGCGTCACCAACTCAAGAGTCACACCCTATCTGCTCTTCATACCGGGTAGCAACGGTATGGAGGTCAGGGCCATGATCCCCGAGTACTCGGTGCCGGACGCGCTCAAGGAAAGCTGATCAGAGTCAGCCCTTGGCCTCGGCGGATGAATCCTCTTCCTGAAGGTAGGTCCTTGGCTTGTAGAGAAGCACCACGGGCACGAACAGGATGGCCGTGCCAAGCATGAGCCATGTATAGAACCAGAAGTAGGACGCACCGGAAAGCTTGAGGCCTCCACCGATGTCCCATTTGATGCTTCGCCCGAAGCCTTCGACATTACCAGGCTCGGGCTTCCAGGTGGTTGCCTGGGACTGTTGCGACAGTCTGATCTCACGCTTGCGGTTCTCCAGCCAGCTCAAACGCTTCGTCTCGGATTGATCGGCAGAAGCCTCTTCCTCGACAGCACTTGGATGCGTCGAAGTCACATTGACTTCGGCTCGAATATCGAATTCGCTGAGCCACATCTTGTCGGGACCGCTGCTCGAGACGGTGAACTGGACTCTGTTCTGATACAGATAGCCCAGAGGCTGCCCCCACTGATCCTTCAGATCCCCCAGGAGCTTTCCACCATCCTCGGTTGACGGAAGACGACCATTGGACTGCCAATAGCGACCAATCTCGTCGATGCCCTGTCTGATGACCTCGTCCTCACCCGTGATGAAGCCCGTCATCGAACCTTCGGGCGAGAAGCCCATCTTCACATCGTCGGGCGAACCGATGACGCCATCAAGACCCGGCAGTACCAATGCGAAGTGATCATCAGGCAGACCCTCGTAGCCGAAGTCCATATCGGAAGCCAGGGTACGACGTTCCGCCTCGAATGAGGTCGGATCCTGGGTCTCACCCGTCTTGGCCTGAGCCTGACTTGATGCCGCGTAGCTCTTGGCGAGCAGCTTCGGTGATTCTCCAAGGGTGTCGACCTGAATGAACTGCGCGACCATGGAGACGAACAGGTTTCCGAAGGCGACGCTGCACATGAAGAACGCCATCACGATGGATTTCATCGTTCGAGGCGCCTGTGTATACGAGAACTCGAGACATGTGATCGAGATCATGACCTCGGCCGCGGTGATGATGGCGTAGGCCAGGATCTGCCAACCGATACTCGGTTTTTCACCGGCATCGATCCACTGCTGGATGATCGCGATGATCGCGAAGCCGATGACCATGATGAACAGACCGATCGCGATCTTCCTGATCGGAGTCAGATGGAAGACGCGAGTCACAGTCGGATAGATCAGCATCGCGAACACCGGTATGAGCACCAGGATCATGATCGGATTCACCGCCTGGATCTGCGAGGGCAACCAGGTCGTGCCTAGCCAATTACGCTCCATATCCTCTGCCTGAAGTACCCAGGAGGACCCCGTCTGGTCGAAGAGTGCCCAGAAGACGGCGATGAAGACGTAGATGATGCTCAGCTTCAGCAGTGCACTGATGCCCACCCAGCTGAAGGTTTCCTTGAACCACTTCAGCCCACCGGCAGGAACATGGATGAACTTGTTTCGACCACACCAGAAGAAGAAGGTCGCGAACAGCATGAGTACACCCGGAATGCCGAAGGCCCAGTGCGGGCCGTACCACTCGAGCAGCCAGGGTGTGAGCAGCGTGGACGTGAAGGCCCCAACATTGATCGAGAAGTAGAACCACATGAAGATCTTGGTCACCAGCCCCTTGTTCGTTTCACCGAACTGGTCCCCCACATGGGCCGACACGCATGGCTTGATTCCACCTGCACCGACAGCGATCAATCCAAGCCCAAGACCGAGCATCCAGGCAGGATCGATATGCTCATTGGTGCCCATGAAGGCAAGCGCACCGTGACCAAGACAGTAGACGATGCTCAGGGTGAGAATGGTCCAGTACTTGCCGAAGAGAATGTCACTGAGCAAGGCACCGAAGAGAGGCGTCAGATAGACCCAGAAGGTGAATTCGTGATACCACGCGATGGCCTTGGCATCGGATATGGGTTCGCTGCTGAGTGAACCCTGGAGCAGATAGAGATAGCTGGTCATGAAGATGACCAGAATCCCCTTCATCCCGTAGAAGCTGAACCGCTCGGCGGCCTCGTTTCCGATGATGTACGGAATGCCGCCTGGCATGCCCTTGATTGGAAGCGGTGCGGTTCGATATTTGCCACTACTCACGGGTATGTCTCCTGATGAGCTAATCTGCTCGGACGAATCGTAGTCTTTTTCGATCCTTGATGACCCCTGGGAACCGAAGTACCCGGCTGTGCATGCAGACATACACCCCGGGAGCCAGAAGCTGGACAGCCAGAATCGCCTCTGTGACGTTCTGATGAGCATCAGTGTCCCGAAGCACCCATGGACGCATGGCTCCGGTGAGGACGATCGGCGAGCTCACGGCAGAGCCCGCCAGTGAGCAGATGGCCTCACCCGTCTCGGCCAGACGATCCGTACCGTGGATGATCAGTACGCCATCTCGTCTCGTGGATGCCTCGATGGCCGCTTCCGCGATACGAACATGGTCCTCCGGCGTCATCTCGAGACTGTCCTTTGACATGAGCGGTTGCCGGTGGAGTGTGATCTCCTCCAACACCAGTTCATCGATGATGTGATCGAGGACGCTGATGGCATTTTGCAGCTTACCCTGATGGGCGTCATAGGTCTTCTCGATCGTGCCGCCCGTTGTCAGAACGGCTATGTCCAGAACACCCGAATGCTCGTTTCCAATCGTCATGGTGACTCCGCCGATACGACTCTCAGTGGAATGCGCTCGGTCATCGGTCGATCACAGACCTTGTCATTGCAGGCCTGCCAGGTGAGCATCACGGATGCCTCGGGGTCAATGGAACCTTTGGCCACCAGTGTCACGGGGATTCGGATGGTTCCCTCATAGACGTCGATATCGCCTTCTGGTCCGGTGAATGGATGGGCATCAGGCCACAGGGCCGTGACTTCGAGATTGTTTTCCAACGTACCGATCGACATGCCGATGGTGTACGGATCCTTCTGTTCGGGAGAAGCCAGATGCCACCCCTCCTCTATCTCGACGATCAGCTCGACCGTGACGGGCTTCATCGACACCTCGATGACCGACGGGTCGACCTTCATCAGGACACGTCCGCTCATGGCGGCTTTCTGCTCCGCGGGCGCCTCGACCAGATCGGGATGATCTCGGAGAATTCTCGCAAGTGCCTGTGTTGATTGGGCAGATGACGTCGGCGATCGCTTCATCGTGACGCTCGCCGAATCCAGTGCCTGACGAATATCGTCATCCAGACGTCCGTCCTCATAAATCGCCTTCAAGCGAACCAGATTCAGGAGCATCGATCCACTTCCGGAGGGAACGGCCCCGTCGTAGAGACCACGACCCCTCACGAACAGATCCGACTGATCAGCCTGAGTGTCGAACCAGCCACCGGACTCGACATCCCAGAAACGCTCGCGAGCCTGATCGACGAGCCTTTGTGCAAACTCCAGCCATTGGGAATCCCTCGTCGATTCATATACGGAGATGAGTCCTCGCACCAGCATCGCATAGTCTTCGAGAAAAGCGGCGATCTTGGCCTGACCATTCCGTGATGTGCGAAGAAGCCCGCCCTCGTCGCTCCACATGCTGGAACGGATGAAATCTGCCGCATTCACAGCAGAACTGATGTAGCGATCCTCTTCCAGAAGCCGCCCCGTATCGGCCATGCCGGAAATCATGAGACCATTCCACCCAGCGATGATCTTGTCGTCCGTGATCGGTTGATCCCTGAGATCCCGATGTCTGAGCAGAATTTCGTTGGCTTGTAGAAGCATGGACGAGAGATCGGCCTCCGTGACTTCAAGTGCCACAGCAAGACGATCAGGTCGGTCGATCAGATGGATCACGTTCTTGGGACCAGGATGATGTGGATCCTGGAAATTGGGTCCCAGATCGAGACCGTAGGCCCTGATGACCAGTTCGATTTCGACCGGATCCATTCCTCCTTCAGCAAGAACCTCACGAACCTGCTCAGGCGTCCAGATGTAGGACTCGCCTTCTATGGCATTCGACTCGGCGTCCTGAGCCGATAGGTAGGCTCCGTTTTTCGCGGAGAGCTCCCGAAGCACGTACTCGACCGTCTCTCGGGCGATTTCACAGTAGAACTGGTTACCCGTGAGTCGGCAGGCCCTTGCATAGACCGATGCCAACATCGCATTGTCGTAGAGCATCTTCTCGAAATGAGGCACCAGCCACTCGACATCCGTGCTGTATCGATGGAACCCACCACCTATCTGATCGTACATGCCGCCAGTGGCCATTCGATCCAGAGTATGGAGGACTGACGCTCGGACATCCGTATTGTCCCAGGCCGCCTCCATGAGAAGATCGAGCGTGACGGGCATCGGAAACTTGTTGGGCCCACTCGAATACCCGGCATGAGTCGGGTCATACATGCTCATCAGCTGTGAAACAGCGGTATCGACTTCCTCTCGACCCACCGGTACGGCTGCTGGACGAATACTCAACTGCTCGATGATGGCATCGGCGATCTTGTCGGCCTGCGCCTGGACCATGTCACGCTGGTTCTTCCAGGCATCGCTGAGTCTGGCTCCCACCGTCAGGAATCCGGGTCGGCCGGAGCGGTCGTCTGGTGGAAAATAGGTTCCACCAAAGAACGGCTTGAGCGTATCGGGCTCCATGAAGATCGACATCGGCCAACCGCCGCTACCAGTCATCAACTGGACTGCCGTCATGTAGACGTCATCGATGTCGGGCCGCTCTTCACGATCCATCTTGATATTGATGAAATGCTCGTTCATGAACTCCGCGACCTCGGTGTTCTCGAAGGACTCGCGTTCCATGACATGGCACCAGTAGCAGGTCGAGTATCCGATGCTCAGGAAGATCGGCTTGTCCTGCAGCCTCGCTGCCTCGAATGCCTCCTCCCCCCATGGGTACCAGTCAATTGGGTTGTAGGCATGCTGCAGAAGATATGGACTGGTCTCATCGACGAGCCGATTGGGCGTTCGGTCCTGGACACTTTGTGGCTCGGATGCCATGCAAACCTCACTGATAAGAGGATGAAGGCCGATGAGCACCAGCAGGATGCCCAGCAACGGGGAAGATGATGAAAACGAACTGCCTCGGTATGCAATCATCCGCACATGCTATCAGGCCCGGTCCCGCAATCTTCCGGGGCCATCGGGCCGATAGAAGCAGGATGACGGACGTATCCATCGAACTGCTCTCAACGGAATCCCGGGCCTGGCTGCCGCTGATGGGCATCTGCGGACTCCTTCTCCTGGCAGCTGGCGGGCTGATCGTGAGACTCGGAGCGGTCATGGCTGGGCTGGCGCTGGGCGGGATGGCGGGATGGCTGATATGGAGCGAGCTTCAGCTGACCGTTCCAAGCTGGCTGATCATGAGCGGTTCATGCATTATCTGCATCGTGCTTGCATTGCTCCTCACTCGCTTCTTCATTGCTGTTCTGCTGGGACTGATACTGTCGCTCTGGATGACCAGTCTATGCATGGTCTTTCTCCAGTTTGATGGTGATCCTCAGGATTCGATGAAGCCGCTGCCGACCATCATCGGCACCATGTTCGCAGTGAAAGCCGACGACCGCGACATCGATCGAAGTCGAGATGAATCGCAACATCCGGGACTTGAACTGTCCGCCAACTTCCATGGAATGCTCGATGAGGCCCGGTCCAGCTGGGAAAGCCAGACCCAGACATGGAAGCTCGTGCTACTGAGCTCATTGACCGGCGGGTTCATCATCGGACTGCTGTCGGCAGTGGTCCTGCCCAGGTGTTCGGTCATGTACATGAGCTGCTTCTGGGGCAGCCTTCTGCTCCTGGCTGCCTTGATCGGTCTCTTCTCGCAGGCGAGTACCGGTCAGGGACCATGGGATTCATGGATGGCGATGATTCTCGCCTGGACGGCGATCTCAGCGACCGGACTGGCGGTTCAGTCGATCCTCGACAGAGGTCCCGTCAGTGAGCATGGGAACTGATGGTTCGGTGTCATCAGCCACCGCACTGGACTCGTTCTTGAATTCGACGGCTGTTTGAGCCGAATATCTCGATTGATCAACGAGCCATGAAAGAAACACGGGCAGGATGATGATGGCGGCGGCCATGGCCAATCCAGCGAATCGAGGGAATCGACTGGGGCCATTTTCAACGGTTTCACTTCGAGCGGTCGGTGAAGCCATGATCGGAACTGCGACCAGCTTGAGGTAGTACCAGCCACTGATGGCGCTGTTGACGGCTGCAATGACGACGAGGACCAGATGTCCCGTCTGGATGCCGGCTATGAACAGCAGCAGCTTTCCCCAGAATCCCAGAAGCGGAGGGAATCCAAGAAGAGATCCAGAGGAGAGGCCAAGAACGGCCGCCATGGCTGGATGTCGCTGACGAAGACCGGACAGGTCATCGAAAGTTGAGAGTTCCTCACCACGCCGCTGAAGACCCGAGAGCACACTGAATGCAGCCGTGTTGCCGATCCCGTAGGTCATCAGATAGAGAAGTACGGCCGTGTAGCCCAGACCTGGGCCCGCGATGATGCCGATGAGTATGTATCCACTATGGGCGATCGAACTGTAGGCAAGCATTCGCTTTGGTGATTTCTGAAGAAGCGCACCGATGTTGCCAAGCGTCATGGTCAAGACGGCGATCACCCAGAGCATCATGAGGATGGGTCCAGGCAGGCGAGTGGCGACCTCATCCACACCCGTTGCAACCAGAATCATCATGATGGCCAACGCGCCTGCGGCCTTTGGAACGAATCCAAGGAATGCCGTTACCGGTGAAGCCGCACCTTCATAGACATCCGCCGCATAGAGATGCAGAGGTGCCGCCGCGAGCTTGTACGCTATCCCGAAGAGTGCGAGCAGCAGCCCTCCGATGGTGAGGGCACTGAGTCCCCCATTGTCCATCTGTGTCTGAAGAACGACACGCATGTCCTCGAACTCGATTGTCCCGGTCGATGCATAGAGCAAGGCGAAGCCATAGAGGAAGAAGGCCGCCGACATGGCGCCGAGGAAGAAATACTTCATCGCCGCTTCCTGGGCGATTCGCTTGTTTCGACTCATCGCCACCATGACATAGGTCGGCAGAGAGGTCAGCTCGAGGGCCAGAAAGAGCCAGATGAGGTCATTGGCCGTGCAGACGAGCATGAGTCCCGCGAGACTCAGCAGCATGAACGCGTAGTACTCGCCTCGACCGGCACGCAGGGGATCGAACCGGAGCTTGCCATCGGCGATCGACTGTTCGAGCTTTCGATCGACGCTACCGACCGAGACCATGATCAGCAGCAGGCCCACACAGGCCGTCACGACACCGATCCATCTTCCGAGCCCGGGCATCAGGAAGGTGGTCGACTCGAGACACTCCGCATTGAATACATAGGCTGACGCCACGCCCGATGCCGCCACGAAAAGACCTGCCACCGCTGGTGTGGATCTTCGAACCGTGCTGGAACGCATCAAGCCGGTGATCGCTGTGAACACCACTCCGACGAGAAGAATCGCTTCAGGAATCAGGAACCAGAGATGGTTGCTCATCGTCATGGGGTCGCATCTCCAGCCAAGAGCGAGACACCCAGCTCACGAGCCTGCTGAGCCGCCTCGGTGACCGCTTCAGGATAGATCGCCAGTGCGTCGGTAACTGATCCAGCCATGGCATCGATCGCGATCCATGGTTGCACACCAAGGACGACACACATGATCGCCAGTGGCACGAGAACCGTTATCTCGCGGATGGAAAGATCCGTCGAGAGCTCGTGATGATCCGAGCCGGCAGGCTCGCGAAGAGGTCCGAAGACGATCTTGCCGACCATTATCAGCAGATACATCGCCGCCACGATCATTCCCAGGGCCGCGATGGCCGCGAACCATGGACCCATGACTCCCGGATAGGCGCCTGTGTCACCTGCCGCGAAGGTCGCGATGAGACACAGGAATTCCGAGACGAATCCATTGAGACCGGGCAGTCCAACCGATGCCAGCACGAAGAAGACCATGAAGAAGGACCACACGGGCATCTTCGAAGCCAGACCACCGATCGAATCCATGTCTCGAGTGTGGTAACGCTCGTACATCATGCCGATCAGGAAGAACAACGCCCCCGTCGAGAGGCCATGGTTGATCATGTAGAGGACAGCGCCCTGCAGTCCCATCGGATTCAAGGCGAACAGACCAAGCACGCAGAAACCAAGGTGGCTCACCGAGGAATAGGCAACGAGCTTCTTCACATCTGTCTGGATCCAGCAGATCAATCCCGCGTAGATGATTCCGATGATGGCCAGAATGCCGATGATCGGTGCCCAGTCCACCACCGCTTCAGGAGCCATGGGCAGGACGAATCGGTAGATTCCATAGGTACCCAGCTTCAGCAGTACACCAGCCAATATGACCGAGCCCGCAGTCGGCGCCTCCGTATGGGCCAGAGGCAGCCAGGTATGCACGGGGAACAGGGGAATCTTGACGGCGAATCCGATCATCAGGGCTGCCAGCAGCCAGACCTGCTCAGTCATGCTCAGGTTGGCGACCGCGAAGCTCGACAACGCATCGATCTGGAATGACCAGTCTCCATGCATCTGAGCATAGCTCCAGGCCACATAGAGGAAGCCAACCAGAGCGATCATCGATCCGGTGAAGGTGTAGAGGAAGAACTTCACGCAGGCACGTGCCCGCCCCGAACCGCCGTAGATCGCGATCAGGAAGTACATCGGAACCAACGTGAACTCGAAGCAGACGTAGAAGAAGACCAGGTCCTTGGCCAGGAACACGCCGATCATGGCCGCCTCGATCACCAGAAGCCAGCCGTAGTATTCCTTCAGTCGGTCCGATACCGCCGTCCATGAACCCAATACCGCCAGCGGCATGAGGAAGGTCGTCAGCAGGATCAGGAGCATCGAGATCGAGTCGGCCCCGATCGACAGATTGATCCCAACCTCGGCCATCAGTGGCAGGCTTGAGACCAGTCCGAATTCTCCGGTACCCCAGGCACCGAACTGAATCGCGGCCTGGATGCTGACACCGAAAGTCACCAACGTCGTCAACAACGCAAGACTACGAGCGGCTCTGCCGGAAGACAGAATCACTCCGATTCCGCCAATCAGCGGAAGCACCAGCATGATCCAACCCCAGATCAACTGCCACCTCCTGCTTGCCAGAACTGCATGAAGAGGATCATCAGCAAGGCGATCAATGCTACGCCTCCGGCCATCGTGACCGCATACGACTGGACGATGCCGTTCTGCAACGGCTGGAACCAGCGAGCGACAAGTCGCGGAATGCGTGCAATACCATCGACCAGAAGTCCATCGATGATGAACCTGTCGAAGGCGTACATCAGATGACTGGCGATCCACAGTGGCGATCTGACGAGACCGATGTAGATCTCATCGATGTACCACTTTCGTTCCATCGCACGGGGCAACCAGGCGATCCACCATCTTCTCATGAGCATCGACTTGAGACGATCGGCATCCTGGCGTCTGAAGAGATGGAGCCAGGCTGCCAGCAGGATACCGAGCCCGCCGACCACACCGGAGATGTAGTACATCGCCTTGTGGGGATCCATTCCCAGAATGGTTGCATGGGCATGATCCTCATGTCCATGAGAAGCATCGTGATCATGACCATCAAGCTGAAGACTCTCGGAGAGCGGCAGGCCGTGACGATCGAGCCCGGGCAGACCACCTCGAGCGGTCGAGTCGTGCACCATGTCGGCGACCCATCCTCCAGTGAGCTGGGTATCGGCCTTGGTATCCATGAAGTAGGGAACAGCGGCCACCAATGCACCGATGGCAATGACTGCCATGACGAAGTTCATGGCGAACCTTGGTGCATGTGGATGGAACTCGCCACCATGATGGTCATCACCGTGATCATCGTCTCCAGGCTCGTATTCGACCTTGCCCAGGCAGACCCTGAACCAGACACGGAACGTGTAGTAGGCCGTCAGGAATGCGGTGAACAAGGCGATCCAACCCAACGCCTCGAAGCCGGGCCCCTGGGTGACGAATGCCTCCGCGAGAATCGCGTCCTTTGAGAAGTAGCCTGATGTCAACGGGAAACCCGCCAAGGCCAGACAGCCGATCAGCATCGCTATGGACGTGATTCGCCAACCGGGAATTTTTATCAGACCCGACAGTTTCCTCAGATCCAGCTGTCCGGCGAAGCCGTGCATGATCGTGCCGCAGGTCAGGAACAAGGCCGCCTTGAAGAAGGCATGTGTGAAGACGTGATAGGCGGCGCCATACGTGGAAAGCACGCCCAGCCCCAGGAACATGTAGCCCAGCTGGGACACTGTGGAATAGGCCATGATCCGCTTGATGTCGTGTTGAGCCAGTCCGATCGTGGCCGCCAACAATGCCGTCAAGCCACCGACCCAGGCAACGACGTGCAGGGATTCCGGTGCCAGCAGGAAGAACTCGTATGTCCTGGCCACGAGATAGATTCCGGCGGTCACCATCGTGGCGGCATGGATCAGGGCTGACACCGGAGTCGGACCTTCCATGGCATCCGGCAGCCAGACGTACAACGGAATCTGAGCGGATTTGCCAAAGGCGGCCAGCATGAGGAACCAAGGGATCACACTCACGGACCATCCTTCGTAGGCATCCTTCCATTGGCCGGATGCGATGACGTCCATGAGTTCGTCGTACTGAATGGTCCCGAAGGTGGTCCAGATCAGGTAGATCGCGAGTGCCAGCCCCAGATCGCCGATGCGATTCATGATGAAGGCTTTTTTCGCGGCTGCTACGGCAGCAGGCTTGTTGTAGTAGTAGCCAATCAACCAGTAGGAAGCGAATCCAACACCCTCCCAGCCCAGATAGAGCATCAGGAGATTGTCACCGAGCACAAGGCACACCATCGCGAAGAGGAACACGCTGACGCCTGCGAAGAAGCGGGTGTATCCCTTGCCCAGATCACCTTCCATGTATTCACTGGCGTAGTAGGTGATCAGAGTTCCAAGACCGGTCACGAACATGATCCAGAGCAATGACAGTGAATCGATGTAGAGCGTGAAGTTGGCAGAGAAGCTCGCCGCGGTCTCGCCCTGACCCCAGGAGAGGTTGATCCAGGAGAGAATCGGTATCAGTTCCGGAGTACCGGTGTAATCCAGGTAGAGAAGAACGGAGAAGACGAACGAACCAAGAAGACTTCCCGTTGTGATCCAGGCGGGCAGCTTCGTCTTGACCTTCATCGCAGCACAGAGACCGCAGAGGATCAGGGAGATCAACGGCAGATACAGGATGAAGCCGGCCCACCAGTGCTGTGGAACGACCTCGACCTGACTGGTGAGAACAGGGACCGTGTCCGGCAGATCACCGGAGACGAGCTGGTCGGCGGTGAACGAGAACACCGAATTGATGAGGGACTGTGGAATCATTCTCGAAGATCCCTCCAGTCCTCGGCATTGAGTGTCGACTTACGCCTGAACAGCAGGACGACCAGCGCCAGAGCCAGAGCGGCTTCCGCTGCCGCAACCGTCAGGATGAAGATCACGAATACCTGTCCTGAAAAATCGTAGTAGTAACGCCCTGCGGCCACCATGGCGATCGCAGCCGCCTGGAACATGAGTTCGGTGCAGAGGAACATCACGATGAGATTCCTCCGGGAGAGGAAGCCTACGAGGCCGATCACGAAGAGCACGCCACTCAGAAGCAGATAGTGAGCCAGTGCGAGCTGTCCGAATTCAGAGGCGAGGAGGATCATGAATCAACCCCCTCTTCATCCAGCGAGGTGTCATCATCCCAGTCGTGGATACGAGCCATCCCCACGGATTCCCGCAGCTCGTCCTCACCAAGTTCTATCTGTCTTCTTGCAAGGATGACGGCGCCGAACATGGCCAGCAGCAGGATGACTCCTGCCAGCTCGAGACTGGCGGGGAATCTGGCCACCAGATCCCAGCCGACGAACTGCGTGTTTCGAGGACCGGCATCATCGGGAATCCGGACATCGCGTCCGGCTCCGGTATCAATCGTGCCCACTACATACAGGCCGTTTTCATCAACGCGAATGAGCTGACCATCGGCATCCTCATCCGGAGGCCACTGGAAAGCAGGCTCCACCGATTCGACGGAAGCCCGGAACTGACGAGGAAGTCCCTCGAGCACCTCGGCTCGCGTCATGTTCATGTCATGGACACTGGCTGGTGGAGGCAGGTCGGGCACGCCTTGATAGACGGAACCAAAGATCGTGGCCAGAAAGATGAACCCGACGGTAACGGCTGCCGCAGGCTCTCTGGCGAGGCGGTCGTATTCCGGGACTTCGGTGATCTTGTCGGGAGACGATGCCTGTTGAGCAAGCATCAATACGAACATGTACGTGATCAGCACAGCACCGGCGTAGACGATGATCAATGCAAACGCCATGAACTCCGCTTCAAGAAGCAGAAACAGACCCGCGGATGAAAGGACGACGAACACGAAGTTGATGGCGGAATAGACCGGCCGATCATGGGTGATCATCCTGACCGCTGCACTGACCGCGATGACACTAAAAATCAGAAAAAGAACTTCGCGAGCGACACCATTGCCTCCGGCAATCGTCTCACCTGCCATGACATAGATCCATGCCAGACTGGCAAACCCGCCCAGGACACCCAGAACCTTGGTTCCACGACCACCCCTGCCAACCAGCAGATAGAGGGCGACGACCACGGCAAAACACTCGATGTAGGGCAAGATCCCATCCATGGTGACGAGTCCAAACGGCTCCCGACCACCAGCTTTTACGAAGGCCTTATGACCTCCGATATTGGTGGAGAACACACGATAATCACCGTTTGAAGGGGCCGCAACCAACGAAATGGAATCTGTATGGACCACCAACCCCTGAGATCCCACGACCACCTCTGGCTGAAATGCAGCAAGTACCCCGGAAGTCGTACTATGCACCCTATGACCGGGTTCAAAGCATGGCCCAATCGGGCCTCCATTCCCAATCTGTTGACCATTCTGCGAGCGGCCATGGCCGCCGCATTCTTCCTTCTGCTGGAGTTCTATCAATTTCCTGATTCCAGCGTTCTGCTGGGCAATCTGGCGATTGCCCTGTTTATTCTGGCGGCAGGCACAGATGCCCTCGATGGCTATCTGGCTCGTAGGTGGAACGTGACTTCAGGGTTCGGGAGGGTCATGGATCCACTCTGCGACAAGCTCCTTGTCCTGGGTGCCTTCATCTATCTCTGTGGACCCAACTTCAGGATAATGGACATGCAGGGGTCCTCAGCTCCATTCAGCATGGCCACGGGCATCTACCCATGGATGGCAGTGGTGATATTGGCCCGAGAGCTCTTCGTCACCACTGTCCGGGCTCTGGCCGAGGGGTCTGGAATCGAGTTCGGAGCCAAGTCCATCGGCAAGATCAAGATGATCTTCCAGTCGATCGCCATCCCGGTCATTCTTGCTCTGGTCGTCAATCTGCCCCCCACGCAGTTCGCCTGGTCCGGCTGGATCTGCATCGCATTGGGCTGGTCTACGGTTCTGATCACGCTGATATCCGGCCTTCCCTATCTCAAGGGCATCAACCATATCGGTGGCAAGTAGACTGGAATTCTCCAAATGAGCACCACCAGAAAACTCATCATGACCGCAGGAGGCACCGGGCTGTTCAAAGTGGCACCAGGTACCTGGGGCTCCATACCCGCGGTCATCATCGCTTTTTTGCTTGGACTCACTGGGGAAGCCTGGATTCTGGACTGGGGCATGGTCCTCATCGTGCTCTTCTCCTGCTGGACATGCCTCAAGTTTGGTCCTTGGGCGGAGCAATGCTGGGGATGCAAGGATCCTCAGCAAGTCGTCATAGATGAGGTCGCCGGTCAAGCACTGACTTTACTGCTGTTGCCGTGGGTATGGATTCTTCCCTCGATCAAATGGCTTGCGATCAGCTGCGGCATGGCGTTTGTCGCTTTTCGTCTCTTCGATATTCTCAAGCCCCCGCCGATCAGCAGCCTCCAGCATTATCCACAGGGATGGGGCGTGCTTCTGGATGATCTGGCCGCAGCCATACCTGCTGCTCTTCTATGCTGGATAGTCATCCTGACGCTCATGCCCTCCTGAGCTGGCATACCATTGCTAATCCGACTGAACCTCGATCTTCGATTCTCCAAGACACCTATGGGATCCCTGGCCATGCTTCATCTGACATCACAATGCCTCGCACTCATTCTTGCCGCCGCTGCCATCGGACAGGAACCCGGAACGATCGTCGAATACGACGAATCGATCCGTGACTTCCTATCGGAAGGAACCGGACAGGCATCAATCGATCTGCCCGCTTATTTCGAGCAGGCCGATCCGGATGTCGCTGTCTGGTACCAGCATGTCAATACACTCGCGAATCCATGGATGCAGGGTCGGCAACCGGGAACCCGGGGTGATGATCTGGCAAGTGAATACATGGAGTTCTACATGAAGGAGGCAGGCATGAAGCCTGCATTCATTGACGAGAATGGCGAGCCCAGTTGGCGACAACCATTTCGTTTCCAGATCTCCAGAAGAGCCCAACCTCCCGTACTCAAGTCGGCATCGGTCATGGATGGTCCACGTGAATTGATCCAAGGCAGAGACTTCAACGTTCTGGCCAATTCCGGAAATGGAACGGTCACGGGGCCCATGACATTCGTCGGCTATGCCATCGAGGATGGGGTCAACGGCTATGAAAGCTTTGGGGATGACGACGATCTGACGGGAAGAATCGCCATCATGCTCCGATACGAACCACTGGATGGCTCGGGAATCAGCCGTTGGGCGGATGAGAACTTCTCCTCGTATTCGGGCATTCGAGGCAAGATGCAGTCGCTGATCGATCGCAATGCGGCGGGCATCATCATGGTCACGCCCCCCAAGGCCATCGACGCGCGATCCGGGTTGGAAACGCTCCAGAGCACCACGAGCTATCGGCCGAGGGCCGAGGTCCCGGTCATTCACATGACTGCGGATGAGGTGGATGAACTCCTGAAGAAGTCCCATCCAGACGGACTCGGACTCTCACAGATGCGAAAGGCGGCCGATCGCGACACGCTGGATACATTCGATCTGGATGATGATGAGCTTCTCACGATCTCGACATCACTGACACCCCCTGGAATACAGACCCGTAACGTCGCCGGCATCATTCCCGGCAAGGGTTCGCTTGCAGACGAGTGGCTGGTCATCGGCGGACACTACGATCACCTGGGTACTGGCTACACGGGCTCGCGACGCCGAGGAAGCAACGAGTACCACAATGGCGCGGATGACAACGCCTCCGGAATTGCCTCGATGCTTGTCATGGCCGATCGACTTTCAAATGCCTCCGAACTGGACGTGGATGATCGCCGCAGCGTCCTCTTCATCGGATTCGGTGCCGAGGAAGCGGGACTGCATGGTTCCGACCACTTCGTTGAGAATCCTCCGATGGATCTGGATTCGGTCAGTTGCATGCTCAATTTCGACATGATGGGACGTTTGGGTGAGAACGGGCTGCAGATGCTGGGCACGGGAACAGCCGAGGAGTTCGATGAGATGCTTCCTCGATTCGTTGGTGAAACGACCATGGTCGTCAATGCCACACCGTCCGGTACCGGACCATCCGACCACACCAATTTCTACAACAAGGAAATCCCCGTCCTGTTCTTCTTCTCCGGTATCACCGACGAGTACCACACCCCCGACGACGATGCCTGGACGGTCAATCCCGAAGGCGCTGTTGCGATCATCGATCTGGCGGAAATGCTCGCGGAGGAACTGATCACGAGAGACGACATGCTGACCTTCCGCGAATCGACGGAGGGATCCCCCAGACGACGCACCGATAGCTCGGTTCGGCTGGGTGTCATGCCCGGCTATGGAGCGGATGTGGACAAAGGGGTGATGATCGAGGCCGTCAGTGGAAACACCGCTGCCGAAGAGGCCGGTATCGAGGCCGGCGACATATTGATGAGCTGGAACAACGAAGCCATCGATGGCCCCGGAGGACTGATGAGCAACCTCCGTGCTTCAAAGCCCGGAGATGAGATCGAGATCGTGCTGCTCCGCGATGGAATGACCATGAAGACCGTCACGGTCAAGCTCAGATCAATCGAAGACTGAACCACTGACCGAATCGATTCAAAAAGGCCACGGGGCAGACCAAGAGGTCTGCCCCGTGTTCGTAATCGCCCGTGAACGTAAGCCGAATCCTGTCCCCCGTTCCCAGTCATCGACGAGGTACGGGGTGGTGACCATTCATCTGGGACCACCGTTGCCGATGGCCTCGAGCACGCGACCCGTCCTCACCCGCGGACTACGGACATACCCGGCATGCCGGATATCGAGGACTGCTTGCGCTTGCACGCGGTGGGGTTTACCCTGCCCCGATCGTCACCGACCGGGCGGTGCGCTCTTACCGCACCTTTTCACCCTTGCCGATATGAATCGGCGGTTTGTTTTCTGTGGCACTATCCCTGGCTTGACGATTGAAAGCCGGTGGACGTTATCCACCACCGTGTCCTGTCGTGTTCGGACTTTCCTCCACCATTCCGGAAACCCGGTTTGGCAGCGATCACCTGTTCACAATCATGATTATACCGGCCGATACTCCTGAAGAGCAGATGGAGCCTACAATCCACGCATGAGCAGCCCAGTACGTTGTCTGGCATGGGGAATCGGCTCCCAGCAAACCCTTATCAAGACCGCCAGCACGGTCGAGGGTATCGATGTGGTCCTCGCCGGCTCACCCACCAGCGACGAATCCCGCGAGTTCGCCAAGGCTGCTGACGCCGAACAGGTGGATGATCTCAGAGCAGCGTTGCTGCGTGATGACTGGGACGTCGCATGGCTCATCGCACCGGGATGTCTCGATGGAGACATTCGACGAGTCATACGAGGACTCGACAAACCAGTGGCCACATCCACCCCACCAGCCGACACGGTCCAGATCATCGCGAGCGAGGACCCCGCCGCATCAAACACGCACTTCCTTCCACTGATGAGACTGGGCAGACCATACCGGGGCGCCGAACAGATTCTCGAAAGCTTCGGTCCCGTCACCAGTGCCCACGTGGAAATGATCGCTGGCATGGACGGAGTGACCTCGGCATCGCTCCTCTACGATGCGATGGACCTGGTCAACGGACTGTTCGGAATGCCGGACAACCTCTTCGCCGCGAGAGCCGGAGAGGGCATGCCTCCCGCGGATGCGACCACTCCCCTGAACGGTCACATAGTGGTCTCCCTTCGATATCCCAATTGTGCCGCCGCCGCTGTTTCCATCGCTGAAGGTGGTGGGCAATGGTCGAGAAGGATCGCCCTTCTTGGAGAAGGCGGCAGACTCATCGTTTCCGATGATGGCGTCGAATGGCTATCAGCTGATGGCGAGATACTCGATGCAGGTCGTGGCCAGACCACGGATATCCCGACTGCCGGCGAGGTCGCAGCCCATCATCTCAAACGCCTGGCCCAACAGAGCGAACCACAGGATGAGATCGACAAGACGATTGCCACGTTGTGTCTCTGCGAGGCCGTCAGGCTCAGCTGCATCACGGGACAGGTCGAGGATCCGGGCAGAATCGCCAAGATGCTCCAACGGGTCTGAGTTCGACTTCGACTAGTAGATGGCCTGATGCAACGGAACAATGATCCCCGGGATCACACGTTCCTCTGCAAGTCTCTCGATATGCCCGGCAAGGGTCCCGAAGGTCTCCTTGAACTGATCGAGACTTTCATAGGGTCCCTCCCGTCGAACGGTCAGGTACACGCTGATGGGCTCGTCCTCCCATTGCTTGGTCTGCAGATCTCCGGGCCCCATACGAGTCTTGATCTCGACACTGGCCTGTATCTGCGAGGATTCCTCGAGGGAGAGCCCGATGAATGGCTGGACATCGAGCAACTGCTCGCGATCGGACTGGACCATGCAGGACAAGGCCGAATCAGCCAGCAGCGCATCGAAGACGACCTGATTTCGATTCCGATGGGCATGCAGATCGAAACCGAACACGAGTTCGATGGCCTCGACATCCAGGGGCGTTATGGACAGGAAATACGGAGCCGTTTCAAGGAGCATCCGATGGAGTCGATACGCCTCCTCGAGGCTGCCGGGATTGACCCAGCCACTGCGAATGGATGTTCGTCGCAGACCCAGCCAGCAATATCGCCCTTCCTGATCGGGTGATTCCAGCGCGAGTTCACCTTCATATCTCTTGAATCGCTTCATTCCCGGCAGCTCACGACGGACGCGATCGAAGAGATCGAGAACGGTCTCTCTTCCCGATGGCAGATCCATCGTGAGAGACATTCGTTGATTGACGTAGAAGTCGGTGCAGAGAGTGCCTAGATCGGCTGTCATATGAAAAACCCTGACAAGTATCGGGAGCTGATGATGACAGCAGTGTAACTGGATACGTCAAAGGACCCGGATGTCGATCACGCCTCGGGGATAACCCGATTCATCTTCCTGATCGGCTGGACGGACCAGTAGGTCAGACATCGCCAGAGCCACTCGAACGGACCGAATCGGAAATAGCTCAGCCAGAGCGGCGACCAGACAAGTTGCGCCGCACTGATGACAAGAACCAGCAGGAACTGACTGGTCCGTTCCATCTCCCCGAAATAACCCAGCCCATGACCATAGAAGATCAAGCTGCATGCCAGACTCTGAATCAGGTAGTTGGAGAGCGCCATTCTTCCCACGCACGACAAGGCATGCCGGAGAAAGTCCAACATTCCTGATTTGACGAAGAGAACTGTCAAGGCGATCCACCCAAACGCGATCAGGATGCTTCCCCAGTAGTTGAACTGGGAGAGCAGGAATTCGGATCGGATGAACTCCCACTCGACCTCCCACTTGGCCTCGATGCCCCACCAGACGATCGGAATACCAAAGAG
>DEYM01000123.1:0-28310 GCA_002364555.1 Phycisphaerales bacterium UBA3158
CCAGCGTGGCCGTCCTGCCCGGTACTGGTCCAGGCGACCCAATAGCCACCGGTGGGATCCGTGGCAACACTTGGATTCTTCTGGTGACCTTGAACATGCTCATTGATCGGGAACTCGTCACCCAGAGGCCGACCCGACATGTCGGCGAATCGACCATAGACGCCGTAACGCCCCTCCTGCTGTCGACGGCTGTCCCAGGCCACGAGCATTCGGTTCTGATCGTCCGAACCCAACGTCACATGGGACTGCTGACTTGAGGTGAACTGGTTCAACTGGACCGATGAGGAAGTCGGTGGGTTCGTTGATGAACAACCAGCCACGAATGCGATGAATGAAGTGGACAGGAAGACAATGCCCGTAAGAGAGTTCGATTTGTTCTTCATCATGGTTCCTCCGGATACGAGTTGATACCGACAGCCGGGCAGCTCCTCTCAGATTCGAGTGGACTGCCCCGCCTTCTCTCTTCCACCTTACTCCTGAGGACAATCGAGCGGAACCCTCGATTTCAAGAGAATGAACATACGGGAGCAAATACGCGTTTATCATGGATTCGTCAGATTCGGACATGGTCACATCGAGGATCCAGAAGTGAACGTGAACAGTCCGGCACGAGCGATCCGGCTTGCCCAATCAGGAGCCCTGCAATGAAGAGAGATGAATCCAGTTCCCGACGATCCGTGATCGCAAGCGGTGCGGCCGCCATGACATTGGGAACCATCCTTCCCGCACACGCCCAGACGACTTCCAGCACCGCACCCAGACGATCGTTGAGACTGGCACACCTGACGGACGTCCATGTACAACCCGAACGGGAGGCCGCAAAGGGATTCGCGACCTGTCTTGATCATGTCCAGGGCCGGAACGATCCACCGTCGATGATCGTCTTCGGTGGAGACAACGTCATGAACGTCGACAGCCAGGAGGGAAGCGAACGAGCCGCCGTCCAGATGGCCACCTGGAACGACGTCATCAAGCAGGATTGCTCGCTGCCCTACAAGACGATCATCGGCAACCACGACATACTCGGCATGCAACCAGTGGACGGCAAGAAGTGGGCCGTCGACGCCTTTGGACTTCCCGGGCGATACTACGACTGGACGGATTCGGGCTGGCATTTCATCGCCCTGGACAGCACCAGCCCCAACATCCTGCGGGGCGGCGAGGGTGGATACAAAGGCATGCTGGACGACACGCAGTTCCAATGGCTCAAGGAGACACTCGAGTCCATTCCGGACGCTCGTCCCGTCTGCATCATCAGCCACATCCCCATCCTCTCGGCATGCGCCTACTTCGATGGCGAGAACGAGAAGACCATGGACTGGATCATTCCCGGGTCATGGGTACACATCGATGCCAGAAGGCTGAAGAATCTCTTCCATGCCCATCCGAATGTCAAACTGTGCCTCTCGGGGCACATGCATCTGGCGGACAACGTGGACTATCTGGGTGTTCGATATGCCTGCAACGGCGCCGTGTGTGGAAGCTGGTGGGACGGCGACTATCACGAATTCGGACCTGGCTACGCCATGGTCGATCTGTTCGATGACGGCTCGACGAAGATCGATTTCCAGAACTACCCCTGGACACCTGCTTCGAAAGAGGCCCCCAGCCACTAGAGCAACTTCTCAGGATGGAATCTCGGGCGTGACGACCACGATCAACTGTCGACTGTGACTGGCTCGACGATGCTCGCAGAGATAGACACCCTGCCACGTTCCCAGCATCAATGTCCCGGCACAGACCGGAATCGACACGCTGACATCCGTCACCATGGATCGGATATGCGAGGGCATGTCGTCAGGACCCTCGCTTGTATGCGTGTAGGCCGGGTCGTCCTCCGGAGCGATCCGATCCAACCAGGATTCCAGATCCGCACGTGCGGTCGGATCCGCGTTTTCCTGGATGGTGAGACTGGCCGAAGTGTGCTGGACGAAGATCGTGCACAGACCGTCGCCTCTGGTCAGAGATTGGACCGCGACAGCGACTTCCCGGGTGATCTCGTGAAGACCCTTTCCGTCGGTCTGGATGGAGAACTTGACGGGCATGTCAGCGAGCCACCTCGACAGGCTGCTCTATGACTTCCCCATCTTCGTTCTTCGGGAGAAAACGTTTCTTCTCAAGGGAGGACAAGTAGGTGTAGACCGTCGGCACGACGAAGAGGGACATCAAGGTTCCAAACGACATCCCACCCACCAGCACCCAGCCCACAGGCTGCCTGGTCTCATGCCCGGCACCACCTTCGATCACCAGGGGAAGCGCCCCCAGCACCATCGCACCGGTCGTCATCAGGATCGGACGAACACGGAGCTGACAGGCGTGGATCGTCGCCTCGACGATTTCCATACCGCCCTCCCTGGCACGATTGGCGACTTCGATGATCAGAATGCCGTGCTTGGAGATGAGCCCGACCAGTGTCAGGAGACCGATCTGGGAATAGATGTTGAGCGTCTCATCATTCAACTTCAGGCAGACAAGCGCACCGAGCATGGACAGCGGGACGACGAGAAGGACCACCAGCGGATCGATCATGCTGTTGAACATCGCCGAGAGCACGAGGTAGACCACGAGAATCCCACAGGCGAAGCTGAGCCCGATCTTGCCCTGCCCCTGGGTGTAGGTCCATGAGTAACCGGTGGTGGAACCGACGATTCCAGTCGTGTTCTCTTCCGTCCAGCTTTCCAGGAAATCAAGTGATTCGCCCAGTGCGGAATCAGGCCCTGGATTCGCATTGATCGTGAGCGACTTCTGCCCCATGTAGTGATTGGCGTACAGCAGACCCTCGAATGGCTCGAACTTCACCAATGCCGACAGTGGGACCAGATTCTCCTCGTCACCACGAACGTAGATGTCATCGAGGATCCGGAGATCGGAGAGTTGTTCGGGATGGATCCCGAGATAGACCCAGTAGGCCAGCCCATCCTTGACGAACTGATTGAGCAGATCCGGCGCCAACGTGGCCGCCAATGTCTGTCCTGCATCGGATGCGGAGACTCCCGAAGCCTCCGCCAGTTCACGATCCAGCACCACGCGGTACTGGGGACTGGAGGTTTCGAGATCGATGACCGCCCCCGAGACGTACTTGTCGAAATCGGGATCCTGCCTCAGCTTCTTCCAGGATTCCCACAGGGTGTCGTAGCCATCGGTGGATCTCCACACGAAATTCACATCCTGCTGACTCGCCCCGCCGAACACGGATGGAGGAATGTTGATCGGGACGGCGATGACGCCCGGGATGCCGGCCATGGGTTCGGCCAGGGAGGCCACGATCTCCTGCTGGGACCTGGTTCGATCGCTCTCCGAGACCAGCGTCAATATGCCCAGTCCCTCGTAGTAGTTGGGAGAAGGCGTACCAAGCAGGTTGATGTTGATCTTGCCCTCTGGCACCTTCTGCAGAATGGCGTCGATCTCGTCGGCATTGCGCCTCAGATCCGCGAAGGAGACGTACTGCGGCCCCTCGTAGAAGACCATGACCACACTCTGATCCTCCGTCGGGAGGAGTTCCGACTGCAGCGTCTTGCCGACGAGGTAGGCGCACACGGCGACACCTATGGCGACCAGTATCACCACCGGTCGAAGATGGCGAAGCGTGAACGTGATCATCTTGCCGTAGTTGCGACTGATCCAGTCCTGTCCCTCGGAACTTGTGGCGGTCTCTCCCGATTCCGCCTTTTCGAGCATCTTCTTCGATGGCTTGAGCAGCATGCGACACATGACGGGACTCAGGGTCATGGCGATGTAGCCCGAGATCAGAACGGTTCCGGCAAGCGTGAACGCAAACTGCTCGAACAACGCTCCCATCTGCCCCGGAACCAGTCCGACGGGCGCGAATACGAGCGCCAGCGTCGTCGTCGTGGCGATGAGTGGAAACAGGATGTCGCGAAGACCTTCGATGGCCGCGGTCATGGGCTTCTTTCCCATTTCCATGTATCGGTAGATGTTCTCGAGAACCACGATGCCATCATCGACGACCAGCCCGATGGCCAGCACGAGCGCCAGCAGCGTCATCGTGTTGAGACTGAAGCCCAGCACCAGAAGAAGGCCCATTGCGCCAGCCAGCGAGAGTGGGATGGTGACGATCGGAACCAGCACCGCACGCCACGAGAGCAGGAACAGGGAGACCACCAGAATGACCAGGACAATCGCCTCCCCCATCGACTTCAGGACCTCGACGATCGAACTCCTGACGAAGTCCGTTCGGTCGTAGGTGATGGAAAGCTCCAGATCTCCGGGCAACTGAGCATTCAGCCCGGGCAGCATCGACCGCAAGGCGTTGGACACATCGATCGCATTGGCGTCGGCGAAGGTCTCGACGGCCATTCCCAGACCGACCATTCCATTGATCAGGAACAGGTCATCGGGCGGAACGTTGTTCGCGCCCAGCTGGGCATATCCCACATCACTGAAACGTATGGGAAATCCATCGCGGTAGGCGATGATGAGATCGTCCCAGTCATCAGCCGTATTGAGTCGGAAGTCGGTGCTGATGTCGTACTGGCGATAGTCATTGACCAGATCGCCCGCCGAAAGCGCCACACTCTGATCCTGTACGGCATTGGCCACATCGACGGGGGTCAGATCATGGCCTGCCAGCTTGGCGGGATCAATCCAGAGCCTCATCGCATATGGATTGTCGAATACCTCGATCTGGTTGACGCCATCGACATTGTTGAGCGTGTTCAAGAGCGATGAGTTGTACACCGAGGTCAATTCAGGCAGCGACGCAGTCTTGCTCGACAACGCCATGTAGATCTGTGGCGTCGAGGAGGCACTGGCGACGACCGGCGGCAACGCCGCCGATGGGAAATAACTGGACGCCTGCGAGACACGGTTCTGGATCAGACTGGCGACGAGCCCGGAATCCCTTCCCATTTCCAGCGTGACCGTGATGACAGATGTGCTCTGCGTACTGGTCGAGGTGTAGTAGATGATTCCCTCGATCCCCGTGAGCACCTGCTCGATGGGTGTCGTGATCTCCGCCTCCATCAAGGAGGCGTCGGCCCCCTGATAGGTCGTGCTGATCGTGACCTCCGGCAGGGATATCGATGGATACTGCGAAATGGGGAGCAGATAGAAGGCGATGACGCCGACGACGACGAGCAACATGTTGCACACGAAGGCGACGATGGGCCTTCTGATCAGAAGTTCCAGGAAGGCCATGCCGCTCAATTCCCCCCTGCTGATCCGCCACTGGGCAGACCAGTCACGACGGATACGTCAGCGGGAACATACGGCATCGTCTTCAGCTTCGAACCAGGACGGATCTTCAGAGCCCCCTCGGCGACGATCTCCAGACCGGCCTTGATCACGACTTGCTTCGTGGAACCACTCGTGCCGTTGGTGTTCGAAGTCGAGGTGCCCGTTGACGAACTGGCAACGACAGGCCTGACGATGGCACGAGCATCGTCGATCTTCCTGACA
Organism: Phycisphaerales bacterium UBA3158; assembly: GCA_002364555.1. GTDB lineage: Bacteria > Planctomycetota > Phycisphaerae > Phycisphaerales > SM1A02 > UBA1668. Next base: position 5,419 of record DEYM01000123.1, read on the forward strand.
AGCTCGACCGGGACGGAGACGGCACGTCCATCGACCACGGCATAGACCAGCTCATTCGTCGTCGTGTAGACCAGTGACGCCTGGGGAACCACCAGGACATCCGGATAGGATCCGATCGTCTGGGTCACGTAGGCGTAGAGTCCCGATCGAAGCGCATACTCTGGGTTGGGAACCTGGGCACGAACCAGAACGGAACGGGTGCTGTCGTTCACGAATGGATTGATTGCGGTGACGCGTCCCGAGTAGCTTCTCCCAGGATCCGAATCGGTCGACATTTCGATCGACTGCCCCACCTTCAGAAGCGGCAACCACATCGTGGCCAGCTCATAATCGACCAGCATGACCGAATCGTTGACGACCTTGACAAGCTCGTCCCCCACATTGGCGTAGGTCCCGACATCGATCTTGTGAATGGCGACGCGTCCCTTGAAAGGGCATCGAATCGTCAACTTGTCGACGATCGACTGTTGTTCGGCGACCTGTGCCTTCAGGGATTCGAGGGTGTAGGCCGCCTCGACGACCTCCGCCTCGCTAGCCGCCTGGGTCTCGGCGAGAATCTTCATGCGTCCCCAGATCCACTCCTGTTCCTCGTACTGCGCCTGGAGGACATCGAGCTGCGCTTCCTGGGTGCGACGATCCAAGGTGTACAGAATGTCGCCGCGCTCGACGCGTTGGCCATCCTCGAAGTATCGGCCTATGACATTGCCCGCCACCTCCGGTGCCATCGTGGAGATCTCGATTGCCCTGAGTGATCCCACTCCGGGAACGGTCCTGACGATGGTCTCCCGCTCGACCTTCGTCGAGGTCACGGTGACCACACGCTCTGGCTGCTTCTTCGGAGCATCGTCCGAGCAGGCCATGGTCATGGCGGACAGGACCGCCAGGGAAAGCAGCTTGATGGATGAACGCTTGGATGATTGCGGATTGAATTTCATTGAATCAGTTCTGATCGACCCGATCGACGGAATCGTCAATGTTCTGATTATGCGTGTCTATCTTGTCACTGAGGTTCCGAAGCGCATCGGCCGTGCCGTCGCGTGCTCGACCCACTGCCGAATCTGTGGCACTACCGACATGACTTCCTGCGGCACCGACGTCATCACCGGCCTGTCGAAGCTGCTCGCGTTCGTATTCATCACATCCCGAGGCCAGAAGACCAACGCAGACAATCGAACTGATCAAGACCATTTGATACGGGAATCTATTCTTCACATGATGCTCCTGATGACGGAAGGGTGGACGTGGATCATCGACCCCTGATGGGCATCACGTCAAGGCAGGAACAACCTTCAATTGCCGAAGCTTGCATCAATTTTTTCAAAAGACCCCGCCCCCAGCAGAACTGGGGGTCGGGGCCAACACAACGGGCGGAAGTAGTTGAGATCCGATATTTGATCGATGGCTCGGAATCAGGCCATTTGGAGAGATGGGAGAAAGACAGGAGGCAAGGGAGATCACACAAGATTGAGCCGATGAGTCGCCAGACGCTGTTGGGGGGAAAATGACGACTCCGACAAAAGAGATCTGCCCTTTGCCGACGTTTCTGTCAGCAAAGGGCAGAATTTTTCGAAAGTTTGTGCTTCGATGCCATGAAGTGGCCAATCGAAGATCACATTCCTGACCTGAAGCCCTCCAGAGGGCCTAGTCCTTCTTGTCACCTGGTGTCGAGAGGATGGCGGCCTTCTGACCTTCAGCAGCATCCTCGACGGTTGCGGTACCAGCCTGAGTCACGCCACCTTCGGTGATGGTGATCTGTCCCCCACCATTCTTCGAGGCATCAGCAGCTCCGTCTGAAGCAGGCTTCTTTTCACATCCGAAACCGAATACGCAAAGGCTCAAGACAACTGCACAACGAATCCACATGATAAATCTCCTCGTGAAACTCGCCTGTCTTGGGACCGGCGAATGGTTTACAGATCAAACGAGACGCATCATGACGAGCGGGTTGCGAAGAGTCAAGAAACCCCCCCTAGGCCCCATCTGAAGCACCTCTGGAATCGTCTCGAATCATACTTCTCGTACTGTTTTCGGATGATTCGTCACCAACCACCAAATTCAAATCCGGACGGACAGATCGCAAGCGATCAAGACCAGCCTTGGTGACCTTGGTATCCCACAGATAGACGGTCTGAAGCGAGGGCATGTGCTCGATGGTCACCAGACAACCATCTCCGACCCGAGTACCGAAGAGATTGAGAATCTCGAGCTTCTCGAGACCTGCCAGATGGGAGACGCCCTCGTCGGTTATGCGGGTCCTGTCCAATCTCAAGCGGCGCAGAGACTTCAACCAGGCAACCGTCTGCCCGACACCCTCATCGGTGATGGCCGTATCTCCCAGATTCAACCAGATGATCGTTTGCTTGAGTTGTTCAAGTAGCTTGATCTGAGCGTCATCGACAGCTGGCCTGATCAGAGACAGGTTCACATCGAGCCATGAGGAGCGCTGGCTGATTGGTGCGACGAATCCTCCCATCGTTCCAATGGCTGCCATGGCCTCCAGCTGTCCCGGCGAATCAAGAGGAGATGCCGACTGCTCCTCCAGAGATGAGAATGAAGCCTCTTTCGTCGGTGAACTCGTTTCCGGAACATCTGGCGTACCAGCAGGCATTGGAACAGCCTCGTGGGTCGGACCTGAGCCGCCCTGCTCTATCCACTCAGCCAGCTCCTGAACCTGCTGGCCAGTCAGCCGATCACCTGATGGTGGCATGGCATCCGGATCGCTCGCCGGCAGCACGACCCTGTGAATCAGAAGACTCTTCATCGGACTGGTCTGATCAATGATGTCCAAATGACCGCGAAAAGCCTCGTAGGGAACCAGTTGCAGTCCACCCTTCTGAGCATCAGGCCCATGGCAGTCACCACATCGCGAATCCAGCATCGGCTCGATCTGATTCGACCAGCTGACAAGGGTGGGCGGTGGCTCGAGGGACTCTTCTGAAGGTTCCTCGGAGTTGGATGACTTTGAAGGAGGGTCGACTTCGTCTGAAACAGGAGCCGCCTTGGTTCGCAGGACCGAGAAGAGATAGTCTCTTCCCCACTTCATTTCCGCTCCAAAATGCCCCACGAAACAGACCAGTATCGCGGATGACCACAGCCCGCAACGGTAGGTGTTGAATGCCCAGCGGCGAGCCGATATCCGCTCGATCAACCAGACAATGCAGATCAGGATCGTCAACACAGCAAGAACCACACCAGTCCAGCGATGCCATTCAAGCAGATCAGCCTTGACCGGATTGGACGCGATATCTTCGAATTCCGCCATTTCCCACCCGGTCCAGGTCGCCAGAACGGCAAATGTCGCCCCTACCCACAGGCAGAAGGAGGCAATGGAACACGGGCGAGCCCCTCTTCTCCAGCTCATGAAGAGCTCCACAGATCCAGCTGCAATCAGCATGGCGATGGGAAAATGCAGAAGAAGAGGGTGTAAACGACCAAAAAAACGCCACCAGGGCGATGCCTCGGGAGCGGATGCAATCAAAGAGAACTCTAAAAACGATTCAAGCATCATCGGACTATATCTGCTGGCTTTGGGGGCCATTGGCAGACAGGACTTCGACACTGGGCCTGGACCATCAAATTAAGACTAATTGTCAAATAGCCAGACCCACTTTGAAAACAGCTGCGTATTGATTATTAGGCCTAATAACCCACATTTCGGGCACGACCATTTTCTATAAATATAGGATAGGCTTGCTCAAGTTCAGTGGGGTGGTAGGCTCAATTAGTCGGGTTGTTCCCGATGCTCCTAAACGGGAGTGAGTGCTTCTGAATCCGGCAGGAGATCCTGCCATTAGTTAGGGATAATGCCCAGATGCGTCTCAGGTTGATACGCCCAGGCATACAACCGCTGGTTCTCCTCCTCGCCGCTGCCCTGGTAGCAGATGCGAGGCTGTCTGCCGACCAAGCCATGGTGGCCTCCACAGGTCAAGTGGCTTCTGCGCACACTGATTCCGGTGAGATCCAGAATTCAACCGGCATCACCCGTTCGGTCTTCATGGATGTCATCCACGAGCCCGAGGCCGGCTGGCTTCGTTTGTCGTTGGCCGGAACGACATTGGAAGAGAACAGTGTTCTCAAGATCCAGTCGTTACTGGATGGAGAAGTCCAGTATCTGGGCACTCGCGAGCTTCAGGTATGGAGACGGACATCCGCCTACTTCAACGGCAGCTCACTGCTTGTCGAGATCGTCGCCTCACCGGGCACGACCAATCGACTCGTCATCGACGAGATCCTCTGGGAGGATGCCCGTGATGGCGGGGAACCAGCCTGCGGCTATTGCGGTGATGATGATCGCCAGCCTGTTGTCGACAACGCTGTCTGCAGAATTCTCGGTGGTACCTATTCCTGTTCGGGAGTGATCGTCGATTCGCAAAGTCACATGATCACAGCCGGCCATTGCATGGTCGATGGCACCGCGCTGATCTGTGAATTCGATGTCCCGAACTCCAACATAGGCTGCTCGATGAACCACCCTCCGGTGGCCGATCAGTTCCCAGTGACTGGATGGATCTGCTCTGGAGTCGGACCAGGCGAAGACTGGGCCGCCGTCACCCTGGGAACCAACTCCAATGGTGAACTTCCCTATGACCGGTATGGAGCCTCCCTCGAGCTTGCCACCAGCATGGCTCAGGAAGGCACCCCTGTGATGACAAAGGGCTATGGGAACGATCTGGATCAATGTCTTCTGACGAATACACTCCAGCAAGGCGATGGATCCGTTATCGAGGTCAAGGATCGGTCCTTCACATTCGATGCCGATGTGACCTACGGAAGCTCCGGCTCCCCCATCATGCAACCATCTGGAAACAGGATTCTGGGTATCGCCACCCACTGCCCATGTCCAAATGTCGCGACGAGAGTGGATCATCCGGACTTCGTCGCCGCTCGAGACATGCTGTTCAATGGCGTTCTCGGAGACAACTGCGAGACAGCCATGTTTGCCGTGACTGGAAGCAATCCGTACACGACAGTCGGTGCCGTCGATTCAGAGTACGGATCACCGGACGACACCATTTGCCCGGACACCTATCTCGACTGGGAAACCAGCGCCGACGTCTGGTTCTCATGGCAACCCCCGGCCAGTGGAACACTATCGATCAACACCTGCGATGTCGATTCATACGACACGTCCATCGTGGCCTATGAAGGCCTTGACTGCGGTTCACTGACTCAGATCGCATGCAATGGTGATACCGACGCCGGGAATGGGTCCGATTGCCAGAACTTCTCATCCGCCATCAACGACATTCCGGTATCCGCCTTGAGCACGTACTACTTCCGTATCGGCGGGTGGCAAGGTGCCACCGGCCCGGGGACGCTCTGGGTGGAGCATTCCACCACTGCAGATTCGGGCGCATGCTGCCTCGACGATTCATGTCTCATTCTCTTCGATTCGGAATGCAGCGATATCGGCGGTGACTACGAGGGACCGGGCACGGACTGCGACGACACCGTCTGTTCCGAACCGGCCGTTCTCGGCGCATGTTGCATGGATGGCGCCTGCCTTCAGACCACGGAACTCTCCTGTGATGGCGACTACATGGGCGACTACATCGCGTGCCTCGAGATCATCTGCGTCCCCGAATGCCCTGGCGACTTCGATCAGGATGGCGGAGTCGATGTCGACGATCTCCTGACGATCATCGCCAACTACTCCCAAACGGACACCCCCTACGACCTTGATGGAGATGGTGCGGTGGATGTTGATGATCTTCTTCAACTGATCTCGGCCTTCGGCCCCTGCAGTTGACGGCCTCAACCGCTCCGGAACCCCCTTACCAAGGTCCTCTCAACAGGCTTTGCGGCACTCATATCCCCCTCATCGGGGCCCATGTGGTGTTATTGCAACGTCAAATGCTCTTTCGAGGAACATGAGATGTTGTACTTGCGGAGTCTATTGATAGAGTCATTATCAGTGCAGAAGTCTCTTTGGCGGTCAAATGCCCATTAGTCTTCTGTTCATAACAATTTGAACGTGCAACAGGAGAGAGAGAATGCACCTGTATACCCCCCGCAAGGCGTTGGCCGTACTCGGTATGGCCACGACCATCTTGGCTTCTTCAGCCATTGCCCAGAACATTGTTCCGGCACTCGGCCAGAAAGCCCCCGCACTGGAGGGCACGACCCTCGAGTACCCCACTGGTGAGTATCGTGATTTCGCGATATTCAGTGGCCGAAGCATCAACATGTCATCGAAGCCAAAGGTCGTCTGGCAGGACACCATTCGGGGCAACAATGCGGCATGGATGCGGCTCTACTTCGGTGAAACCTTTCTCGAAGAAGGCAGCTTCATCAGAGTCACCTCTCTCCTTGATGGCGCTGTTCAGGAACTTGATTCAGACAAGCTCGCCACCTGGGGCAACACCACCGCCTACTTCAACGGTGATGCAGTGAGAATCGAACTGGTGGCGGCACCTTTCTCGATTGACAACGAAATCGCGATACAGCGATATGCCTACGAGACCGGCAGAGCGGATCGTGGCGAAGGCAATTGCGGCATCTGCGGACCAGACGACCGCGCCCCATCGAGCAACAACAACTTCGCACGACTCATGCCGGTGGGCTGTAGTGCGACGCTCTACAACGAACAAAGCTGCATGGTTACCGCCGGACACTGTCTGGGCGAGAGCAATGCCGTCGTCCAGTTCAACGTTCCGGATTCGAATTCAGACGGCTCGACCGTCAACCCGGGTCCAAACGATCAGTTCCCAGTGCTCTCCGAGTCGGGCCTGAACGTGGGTGTTGGTGGCGACTATGGCGCATTGAGGATTGGCACGAATGCCAACAACCAGATTCCATACGACGTCTACAACACCTTCATCCCACTGGCTTCGACGGTTCCAACATCCGGAACCATGAGCATGAACGGCTACGGGATTGACTCCGGTCAGCCGAACCGATCCCAGACCCAGCAGGGACACAGCGGCCCGATTACAACGGTTGACGGGTCCGCCATCTCCTATGACATCGACGTGACCTTCGGAAACTCCGGTTCATCCCTGATCGCCAACGGCGAAATCGTCGGCGTCGTGACCCATTGCAGTAGCTCATGCGAGAACTACGGCTCACGCATCGACATCGCGGGATTCGTGCAGGCTCGCGATATCGCCTGCCTCGGCAGCGAACCACCAGGCGGCTGTCCGCTGGGCGAAATCGAGGATTGCTTCGGAAACTGCGCTCCAGAGGAATGGATCGCTGATACGTATTGCGACGATGGCACTTACGACTACAACGGTGTGGCCATCTACTTCAACTGCCCGGAATTCGACTGCGATGGCGGCGACTGCGACGCGAACAGTGAGCCATGCCAGGGTTCGGGCGACCCTACCGGAGCCTGCTGCGTCGGCACGGACTGCTCCGTCGTTACGGAAACGGAATGCAGTGGCAATGGCGGCAGCTATCAGGGGAACAAGACGGACTGCTCCAGCAGTCCATGTGCCTTGGCGACCGGCGCATGCTGCTTCTCACTGGACTGCGCGAACGACTACACCGGAAGCGAATGCGCTGACGGCGGAGGTGTGTATCAGGGTGACGGCAGCAGTTGCGACAGCAATCCATGCGGCGTGACCGGTGGCGATGGCGATACCAGCTGCGACGCTGTCGAAGCCGCGATCGGGACCAACCCGTTCGATACCACGAGCAACGGCGACAGTGGCTTCGGTGAACCAGACGACACACAGTGCACAGGCACCTATCTCGACTGGACCTCAAGTGCCGACTACTGGTTCGTGTGGACTGCTCCTGGAAACGGACAGGCGACTTTCAGCACATGCGATGCGGCGTCATTCGATACCTCGATGGTGCTCTACGACGGTGCCGATTGCAGCACGACCGTTCAGGTGGCCTGCAACGGCGATGCCACGACTGGTGATGGTTGCCAGCAGTTCCACTCCGAGATCAGCTACGAAGTGACCACTGGTCGCACCTACTTCATACGCATCGGTGGATGGCAGGGCGCCACGGGCGCCGGAACACTCACCATCGATGGTGAGTTCGGCGGCGATCCGGTTGGTGCCTGCTGCGTCGACACGAGTTGCTCGCTTCAGACGCAGACCGACTGCGTAAGTCTTGGCGGGAACTACCTCGGCAATGGGACCAACTGCAGCAACAACCCATGTGAGCCTGTTGTCGCGACGGGTGCCTGCTGCTTTGAAAACGACTGCTTCGTCGGTACTGCCGATGACTGCATCATCCCCGGCGGCGACTACCAGGGGGATGACACGGCCTGTGCCGATATCGATTGCGGTGGTGGCGGCGATCCAGTCGGCGCCTGCTGCACCTTCTTCTTCTGCACCGAAACCACGTCTGAAATCTGCGGCTCCACTGATGGCGACTACCAGGGCGACAACACGACTTGTGAAGATGTCAACTGTCCCGACAACAGCGACTTCGACATCCGCCATGTCATCCTTGGCAAGAACCTGATCTCGGACGATGAGTTCAGCTACACGGTCGATATCATGATGTCGGTGCCAGAAGGCCATCGTGTTGATGCCGTGGCTGGTACACCAGAGCAGAGCAAGATGCTCACATGCTCTGGTGACTTCTATCAGAACACCAATGGTGGGCCCACCTCCGGCGACATCAACCCGACCTTCTACGAGTTCGATGCCGATCTCGAGTGGGACAGCCGTGTCACGATCGGCTGCATCGACAGCACCGGTAATCCGCATCCGGAGAACAATCTCCAGAACATCGGAATCGACTGGTCGAACTTCGAGAATGGAGATGATCTGAGTGCCACGACCAACGGCATCTGGTTCCATCTTCCAAATGATCCCTCTGGACAAACCGTGGACTACACGACCAGTGACTGCGTTCAGGAACAAGGTGTGCTTCTGGCCCGCCTGACCGTCCTGGGGCAGGATTCGGAGGTCGGCTTCTCAGCACTCGTGCAGGGACGTGACGCCGACGACAATGTCTTCCAGCAAGCTGTCGAGACCTACTTCGGCTACAGCTCCATGGAGGACTGCAACGGCAACCTCGTTGCAGATGTCTGCGATATCGCCAACGGCACCAGTGATGATGTCAATGGAAACGGTATCCCGGACGAATGCGATGACAGCTGCCCCGGCGATGCCGATGGCAACGGTGTCATCAACGTCGATGACGTCCTGAACGTCCTCGGAAGCTACGGAAGCAACAATGGCGATGGAGACATCAATGGCGACGGCGTCTGCAATGTCGACGACGTCCTTGAAGTCCTGAGCTACTTCGGTTCAGAGTGCTGATCCGAACACTGCGTTGAATCAAACCCCTCCCCTATTCGGGGGAGGGGTTTTTTATTTGACGTCGAGCACGTGGCGATCAATCGTGATGGCGAAAGAATCGGCTCAGCATGGCATCCAGTTGTTCAGGCGCCTGCTGCATGACGAAATGACCGGCACCGGCGATCTGCCCATACCAGGCGTACGGTGCGTGTTCGAGCAGAATCCCCCTGTCGAGAAACTCGAGCGAGGAGCCGATCCCCATGATCGGCACCGAGATGTCCTCAGCCATGGGCAGTCGATTCGGCGTCTGCAGATCGCGAAAGATCGCCAGGCCAACTTCGGGATCTGACTGGACCACTTGATCGATGATGTCCGTGTTGATTTTCGGATCGTCCAGTGGGGAGATCAGGCGTGTCATGAAGAAATCACGAACAGCCTTCTTGAAATCGGACTCCATCGCCGGAATGAAGGACTGGAACAACTCCGATGAGACGGACGACAGAGGCCACGTGGCGTCGATCACGACGATCGCCCCGACGGGCACGTTGGCATCTCGAGCGATCATGGCGGCCAGCATGCCACCCATGCTGTGACCGACGAGAATCGGTGGTCGATCGAAGTTCGCGTCGACGCAGAAGGATTCGACGTTCGCCGCGGCGATCTGGAGATCCACCGGCCCTTCATGATCCAGAAGATCGGCCTGCCAGGGAATCGAGACGATCCGCCTTTCTCCTGAAAAGCGGTCTATCTGCCTGTTGAAATGATCGGCGTCGCAACACCAGCCATGAAGACAGACAACCGGAGATCCGGTCATTTGGCGTTCTTGCCAGGTGGCGAGACGACTTCCTCACCAAGCAGCACCCGAATCTCATAGGGCAACTTGCTGTACTCGGCGAGAAAAGGCTTGTTGACCATGAGATTCTTCATGTCTATCTGCATGAGAACGACACCACCAGCCATTCGCTTCGTACTGGTATGCATCATGATCGGGCCGACCTCGACGTATTCGCCATAGAACGATTCCTGAATCGGCCCATCACCATTGATGATGGTACGAACGATCAAATGAGTCTTCTGATCGAAGAAGCGAGACTCCATGGCATCGGGATTCTCCCGTGGCACCATGTCGAGCCTGTAGGCGGGTTTTCCCTCGATCTCCTCGATGTCGGCCAGTTCGACACGAGAGAAGTTGGCATCGAGATTCAGCATCTGGTTGAACTGGTACTGACGAAGAGACTTCGACCGAGCGGCTCCTTCGATGATCTCGCCGTTGTACTGATCGGACTCACCCGTCAGCTGCCAGACCACCTCACCATTTCGACCACTGATGATCGTGGCATCCTCTATCTTTCCACCACTCATCCTGAAGGTGTTCCTGTAGGCTTCGGGCGTGATGCAGAAACTGGCTGTACCGGAAATGGAGGCCGCTGGAATGGTGATGGTACCGTTGCCCTGGACACTCTGAAGTGATCGCCACGCCTCCTTGCCGCCAGTGGCCGCGAGGTACTGATCGACGATCATCCGGGCATCCGGTGTGATTCCGGAAACCTTCTCGACAGCAGGATCGATCGACTGATCCTGGGCATGCGCCACGTGACAAACCAGAAACATCGTCATCGCCGAGAAAACCACTGCTAATCGAAAAGACATGTCAAGACTCCTAGAACAAACGTCAAGAGGACGAGAACGAGCATCGTATCGTCCAGATACACGGCATTCCATGATCGATTGGAATCAGTTCATTCCGTTCATCACCGTCATTCACGCCATCTGATACGGCAAATCGGGCCAGATACGAATGATTGTCGAATAATTGAATCAGAACAAATACGAGAAATCGACACCGTGGAAGTGATGTCGCAACTTATTTTCATTGATGAATGCCTGCTCGGATCGATTCCAATCGAGTCGTGGGATGGTGGCAACCGCATTCGTCTGGAGAGAATTCATGCGACATCTTGCCTTCGCTTGCGGCTTGTTGACAAGCGGTACTGCCATTGCAGCCATCCCCGAATACGAGGGACAGCTGTGCCTCGTCGACGGAGGGGCACGACTGGAGGTGATGACCGATCACGATGTCAGTCTGGTGCTCGTGTACCCGACGCCACCCGGCGGCGGCTGGATGATGACCATGGAATCCCCTGGTCACTTCAGCCACGATCTGAGCGGATTGTCATCAGGTGATGATCTGACGTTCAACCTCGTGATACAGAATCCGACTCAGCATGCCTTTCCGGAACATCAGCTGACCGTCTCCCCGGACTGCGTCACGTTTGAACGCGACGATGTCACACCCCCACCGCCCAGAGGATTCAGACATGAGATCCAGCTGGAGGAATCAGGAATTGAAATCCACTTCGAATCCGGGGCCAACGGAACCTATCTCGGAGACACCACCAGCGTGATCATCAACTATCGACTCGCGGATGAGTCGATCAAGTCCATCCCGCTCACCGAGACGGACCAGGGCGAATGGTCCATCTTCATTCCGGAAGCCAATGCCGGCGACGCCATCTCCTATTGGTTCACCCAGCAGATCGACGCCCAGACCCAGGATACGGCTCTCCTGGATGCGGTCATCGGAGAGGCCACGGTCGAACCGGACTGGCCAATCATCAGTCGACGAGTCGGAAGATTCCGGCACAGGCACCCGAACGAATGGCGATTCGACAACTACGTCGAGGACTACGGCGTGGGCAAGTCCTATGAGATGACCATGACAGACTGGGGCACTCGTGTGGATATCACTCTTGATGTCGATGAGGATCTGCCTGTCAATCGTGTGGACTTTCGATATTTCACCTGGAACGATCCGTTCACGACCGGATGCCATCGGCCTGAGACACTGGTCAATCAGATCATGCAGGGAGGCCAGAATCATTTCACGTATCAAGTCGACAACGTCACACCGGGCACCATCATCGACTTCGATCTGACCTTCATAGAGCTTCCCACGCCAGGACTCCAGTACTACTCCGAATTCTTCTACTACAGGGTCGGACAAGGCAGATTCGGGCCACATGTCTCCGATCCCCGGATATCTCCCGTGGGTGCGGCAGCCGAATCACACGTCTACAGCCCCAGATTCGGTTTCGCCCAACATGCCTCCACACTCACTCTGGATGAACTCAAGTCCTTCATGGATGGAAAACTCATCTTCGAGACCGATTTCGAGAATGCGGATCTCCTGAACTTCACGACACACTTCACCTGCTGTGCAGGCCCGATAGGACAGACCATCGTCGAAAGCCCGGGATTCATCAACAACGTGCTCGGCCCGAGATACGCCGCAGCTTCGTGCATCCAGTGCCACAACATGGATGGAAGAGGCGCCACCCCGTTCGAGGGCGAGGACCTCGTCTCACTCGTCGCCCAGACAAGCATTCCCGGGATGGGTGCCTTCGGTGAACCGGTGCCGCATCCCTTCTACGGCAGCCAGCTTGATGTAGCCGCCGAGGGGGAGACGGCTCCGGAAGGCAGACTTCAGGTCGTCTACGAGGAGATCGACGGCTCATTCGATGATGGAACACCCTACTCGCTCAGAAAGCCCACCTATCGTTTCATCGACATGAACTACGGATCTCTGGGCAGCAATATTCCCGATGAGGTGTCGAGTCCCGGATACGGTGATGTTGCGCACTTCTCCCCGCGCATTGCACCAATGCTTCCCGGACTTGGAATGCTGGAGGCGATCAGTGAGACCGAGATTCTCTTGCTGGAGGATCCCGATGACGTCGATGAGGATGGGATCTCGGGTCGTGCCAACTGGGTCTGGGACCAGACCACCCAGAAGACAACACTTGGTAGGTTCGGATGGAAAGCCAATCAACCCAATATTCGTCAGCAGGCTTCGGAGGCCTTTCGTCGGGATCTGGGCATCACCACCCCGCTCGCCCCCTGGCAGGATTGCGGTGAACTCTCCGAGGATTGCGATCCGGGCGATGGCCTGCCGGAACTGGACGTGAATGATCTGGATCTGGTTGAATCCTACATCCGCGGGCTGACCCTGCCACCACGCCGGAACTACGAAGACCCCATGGCCATGGCCGGCATGCATCTGTTCAAGCAAGCTGGATGTCAATCCTGCCATCGTCCGACTCTCAGAACCGGATCACAGCATCCCATCGAAGGATTCCGCAACCAGCTCATAGAGCCTTTCACGGATCTGCTGCTTCACGACATGGGACCGGAACTGGCGGACAATCGCCCCCATTACCAGGCCAGTGGATCCGAATGGAGAACACCGCCACTCTGGGCCCTCTCGTATGTCACCCATGCCCTCGGGCTGCCGGAGAACTGTGATGAACCGGAGTCTGGTGGCGCAATGCCCAACTTTCTCCATGACGGGCGAGCCCGCAACCTGTCCGAAGCCATTCTCTGGCATGGCGGCGAAGCCTCTGGATCACGAACGGCCTATCTTGCCATGGACTCCACGGAACGCTCCCAGCTTCTGGCCTTCGTCGCCTATCCCTTTGCAGATCCCATCTTCAACGACATCGAACCGACCCCGCCCTGTCGGCATGACATAGACGAGAGTGGGCAGGTCGATGTCATGGATGTGCTGTTGCTGCTTGGCAACTGGGGGCAACCGGGAATCGGGGATACCAACGATGATGGCATCGTGGACACCCAGGATATTCTCGACATGCTGAAGTACTACGGACAGATCTGCTGAGATTCAGCGATTCTCTTTCAGAATTCTGTAGAGCATGACATCCACGACAAAGGGACCAAACGGAACAATGGCACCGATGATCCCGTAGACGACCAGTCGACCTGAGATTGGAACGATGGTCCATGCCAGGATGAACATCGCAACCAGTCCCAGGAACAGGATGCCATGGATACCTCCAACGAGGCTCACCGCATTGTCATGCCCCCAGACGTACTTCATCGGCATGGCAACTAAGAACAGAACCAGGGTCGAGGTTCCCTCGATGATCCCCATCAGAATCAGCCATTTGAGATATGTGACGTTGATAGACATGGATCGGATTATAGACTCGATCCGATTCGGCCAGATTGAAATTTGGCGGGCATCGATCTGGATCACATCAACCAGAGAATGATCAGGATGAGCAGACTGGCAAAGAGAAGTATGCCCAGATCCCTCCAGAAACTCCACCACCACAACGGCCACCAGGGAGGAGCGCCCCCCTTGGGGTTCTGCGCTCGATACTCGGCGTCGTTAGCCCTGAAAAAACCATCAGCTATCGATGCCATGAACTTCGCTGCCACCATGCAGATGCACATGGCGACCACGAACCAGAGAATGACCTCTAAAATCAACATAGGCGACCCCCGAATCATTGCCATCGTGCTGTAGATGACGCGTCAATTCTATTGAAATCAATCAGCAGGCAACCTCCGCAAACTCCCAAAGAGAACATATATACTTGAAGTCTGGGTGATGCAACGGGCAATCATCGAATGGCCTGTCTTCATAATCCAATCTTCAATAGGAAGTTAGAGCCATCATGCTGTCAGCACCTCGTCCTCAAAATGAATCCGAGAGACTCTCGGCCCTTCGAGCACTTCAGATTCTCGATACACCTTCCGAGGAACGATTTGATCGAATAACGGAACTGACTCAGCAGATCTTCAATGTCCCGATCGCCTACATAGCATTGATTGATTCAGATCGGCAGTGGTTCAAATCGAAGTGTGGACTGACTACCGATGAAACCGGTCGGGATGTCTCATTCTGCGGACATGCCATCAATCAGGATGAACCCCTGATCATCCCCGACACGCATTCAGATGAGCGGTTCGCCGACAATCCACTGGTCACAGAGGATCCCATGATTCGATTCTATGTGGGCTTTCCACTGGCTGGACCGGGCGGCTACAACGTCGGCACGCTCTGCATCGCGGACCGAGCGCCGAGGAATCCCGATGAGATCGATCTCGAGGCGATGGCGCATCTGGCGGCAATGGCCAAGCATGAACTGAACATGGTTGATGTCATCCGTAGCCAGAAGGAACTGATCGACGCCAAGTCGATGTTGATTCGAACACAGCAAAGACAGACCAGCGAACTTGCCGAAGCAGCCAAGTACGCGCGTTCGCTCATACCAGAAGCACTCGTTGACGGTCCGGTGACCTCCGACTGGCTGTACGAGGCCTGCTCTGAACTGGGCGGAGATGTCATGGGACATCTTCTCCTTCCGGGCGGCCGAATCGCCTTCTATCTCGTGGATGTGATGGGACATGGAATCGGCGCCGCCCTCCATGGCAGTGCGATTCAATCCGCCATTCGATCACAATCACTTCCAGACTGTCACTTCGAGGATCCCCTTTCGGTCTTTCAGGCGTTGAATGGCCGCTTTCCGATGGCCGATCATGGGAATCGATTCTGCACGATGTTCTACGGAGTCCTTGATCCAGAGACCGGCAAGCTGGACTACGTCAATGCAGGTCATCCTCCGCCATTCGCCTTCAGCGGACATGCCTCTCCGAAAACACTGGATTCCACCGCCTCGCTGGTGGGACTTGGCATGGAAGCCGAAGCTTCAAGCGACTCCGTTCAACTGCAACCAGACAGTGAATGCTGGATCTACTCCGATGCCGCCATCGAACTCAAGGATGCCAGTGGACATGACATGGGGATCAACGGTCTCAGAGACGCCATCT
This sequence comes from Phycisphaerales bacterium UBA3158, assembly GCA_002364555.1. GTDB lineage: Bacteria > Planctomycetota > Phycisphaerae > Phycisphaerales > SM1A02 > UBA1668. Next base: position 21,261 of record DEYM01000123.1, read on the forward strand.
CACTCGTGAGAATGTCGAATCAGGGCCACTCTCCCACTCAAGCCATGAGACAGCTGCTGTCCTCGTTCTCCGGACAGGATCGATTCGAAGACGATCTCTCACTGCTCGTCTTCAAGTGGCATGGGTCGAAATAGCCCCGCTCCTGATATCGAAGAAGATCGAACGCCCGTTCTCGATACCTGTCAATGATGGAAGCCAGCATCGTCGGTGGTCGGCGTGTTCTCCGGTTTGGACTCGAAGAATTCAACCGCCCGCTTGATGTCCTTCAGCAGCATGTTCGCCGTGTCCATGCTGAGATCCTCCTTGACCACGACACGCTGAACGACGAGATCGCTGCGATTGGCCGGCATCGGATAGGCCGGGACGAGCCAGCCTCGCTCTCGGAGCTTGGCCGCGATGTCATAGAGGGAGAACTTGGCCGTCTTGGCGTACTCGGGGTTCATCGTCCAGCAGAACACCGGGATATCACTGCCATCGGTGATCAGATCGAAGGCCGGTAGTTCGCCGATCGAGCCGCTCAAGTGCCTGGCGACATCCTGACTGCTCTGATGTATCCGTCTGTAGCCCTCACGTCCAAGCCTGAGGAAGTTGTAGTACTGACCCAGAACCCTGTTGCCTGGTCTGGAGAAGTTGATCGAGAGATCGATCATGTCTCCACCGAGATAGCTCACATGGAACACGAGATCCTCCGGAAGCGCCTCCTTGTCCCTGAAGACGACCCAACCAACACCTGGATACACCAGTCCGTACTTGTGACCGGAGGCATTGATTGACTTGACCCGGGGAAGCCTGAAATCCCAGACGATGTCCGGCTGGAGGAACGGGGCCACGAAACCACCGCTGGCCCCATCGACATGGATGGGCACATCGAGACCGGTCTTCTTCTCGTACTCATCCAGTGCCTTGGACACCTCTTCGACCGGTTCGTAACGGCCGTCGAAGGTGGACCCCATGATGACCATCACACCGATGGTGTTCTCATCAACCAGCTTCATTGCCTCTTCGGCATCGAGCGTGAAACGATCACCTTCACAAGTCACTTCACGAGGTTCGATGTCCCAATAGCGACAGAACTTGTGCCAGCAGACCTGGACATTGGATCCCATGACGAGATTGGGTTTGCCGGTTGGCTTCCCTGCCGCCTCCTGCCTGGCACGCCATCTCCACTTCATGGCCATGCCCCCGAGCATGCAGGCCTCGCTCGATCCGATGGTCGATGTCCCGATCGCCGTCTCATGATCAGGCGCATTCCAGAGCTCCCCGATCATCCTGATGCAACGCTGCTCGATTTCAGCTGTCTGCGGATATTCATCCTTGTCGACCATGTTCTTGTCGAGCGTCTCACTCATGAGCTTTCGACTCTGGTCATCCATCCAGGTCGTGACGAATGTGGCCAGATTCAGCAACGAGTACCCGTCAAGCATCAGTTCATCATGAATGACCTGATAGGCGACATCAGGCAGCATCCCCTGCTCCGCCATGATGTTCTTGGGAATTTCACTGGTCATGCCCCGAGCGGCGAAGGTCGGCACGAGTACCGGATTCGAATCGGATGTGCTGTTCTTGTCTTGATTCAAGAGTCTGTCCTCTCAGGAGAAGTTGGTGGAAGTCGACGCATGATCCAGAGAAGAATAGCCGTCCATTCAGATTTCGATCAGACATCGTCTGCATTAAAACGAAAACGTCGTGCTGGTAGGCACGACGTCTTGAAAGCCACCCAGGGGACTCGAACCCCTGACCTGAGCTTTACGAAAGCTCCGCTCTACCAACTGAGCTAGGGCGGCAATAAAATCGTCGCTGATCAGGACCCTTGTCCCTTGGTCAATCTCGTCTGATCGGATGCCGGCCTGTTCAAGGCTCCACGTACCTGGGCAGCGGCATCGGCTTCCATGCCGGTGGAGGACTGAATCAACTTGGATAATTCTGCGACCTGGGCATTGGTGGCGTTATCGCCGAATCGACGAATGGAAGCCGCCGCATAGCTGAGCAGCTGAATTCGATCGTCTCCAGCCTCGGGCGACATCGCCGCATCCAGCAACGCCCTCTGGGCGGATGGACTGTCCATGTAGGACAGGATTTCGGCAACCATCATCCTCGTCATGTCCCGACGCTCGGAAAGAGCGGCGACGAGCGTGGATTCGGCATCCGTTATCTCGTAGGCCTGTGGCCTGACCAGAGCGATCGATTTCAACGCGTCAAGTGATTCAATCGCATAGATGTCCGAATCGGATTCCGTGATCCTGCCCCCGGAGGCCTCTTCCAGCAGACCCTCCACATTCGCGACGAAGGCCTCATCGGAAATTCCAGAGCGAATGAGGGCGACCTTCGTGTTGCGTGCATACTTGGACTTGTAGGCAGGCAGATCGACGGTGGCCACGGAGAACACGACCGGGGTATTGAGCGTTCCGGATGTGGAACGAAGGTTGTCAAGAACGGTCTCGGAGGAGTCGAGACTCCCACCCTGGACGTAGGCCAGATCGATACCGGGAGACTGACTGATTGCATCTGCCAGTCGGGCAACTGAACGATCCGTTCCAACGACCTTGAAACCCATCGCCTCCAGCCTGTCCTGTGCGGCACGTCTGTCCTCGGTCGATTCGGCGATGACGATCGCATACTCGTCACCACTTGTCCTGATGGCTGAAGCCAGCAGAGGAATGACTCGATTCGATGCCGGGAAAGGTTGATCGGGGAGTGCTCTGGCAAGAATCAGCGCGGAATCGAACTGAACTCGTCTGTCTGGGTACTGAAGGGCGTCCACCAGAGGCTCGCGACCGACGTATCGACCAAACAGATTGTCCTGACCCGAAGTGGCCGCCAGGCCATAAAGAGCGTCTCGAACAAGCGGTGTGTCCCCACTGTCCAGCCCCAGGACCAGGACATCCTGACCGATACCAGGTCCGTGATAGGTCGCGTGGAATTGTGGGGAGTAGTCGATCTCCGTGAAGAACGGGTCTTCATTTCCCTTCAATCTGTTCTCACGACGCAGATTGGAGGCGACATAGATTGCCAGTGCTGAACTGTCCTCGGGTTCGAAGCTGAGGGCTTTTTCCGATGTTCGCATTGCCATGATCGGAGAGTAGATCTCCATCGGCACAGGATTCGTAATCAGATCCCCCTGCTCACCCCAGATCCAGATGTTGCTCATGGAATCAAGAGGCCTGGCAACGAGATCCTCTCGCTCGTCGAAGTACATGCGAGCCAGTTCGGAATGAAGCTCACCAGCAGTGGCTTCAGGGGAGATCCCCATGTTGTTCAAGGCACGACGAGCCGCTGCTCGAACATCCTCGGATGCCGATGGGTCGGTTGCGATCTCGGCCAGGATCGGTGCAGCATGCATGTAGCGGATCTGTTCGAGGATCTCGATCAAACGCTTCTTGTCGTCATCGGCGACGTTTGGAATGACGACGGTCATCGGAGTCACGGCCTCACGACCGATCTCGATGAGGATCTGTTCCGCATTCCAACGGACACGCTCGCCGGTACTGTCCGATGTGATCAGCTTGATGAGACCCGGAACGGCGTATTCACCGGCGGCGACAAGACGTTTTCGAGCGACCAGCTGATCACGTCTGGAACCATCGAGCATGGAGATGGCCTGTTTGACACGTTCCGGACTGTGAGCCAGTTCGATGCGGCCTGATTCGATTCGATCCGCCAATTCAGTGACGGTCGCCTCCATCTCCGGAACTCTTCTGGCCCAATCGAGCGCACGGGCGAGTCTCTTGCGAAGCTTGGGCTTCTCATCCACCAACTCGGCGAGTTCGGAATCGGAGACGTTGTCCAGCAGCGCCTTGGCATGTGCTTCCGCCATCGGAACGTTCGCGACCAGTGCGTAGTGGACGAAGTCCTCAAGGTTGGTCGTCGGACTATTGGCATCCTCGGCATGGACGGTCCCTGCAAAGAGAGCCAGTACCAGAAGAAGGATGAATCCCGGTCGGACCAGGTGCCAGGGGGAAGCAATATTGCTCATCAGGAGCGCTCCTCAAGTCCTCGTGGACTTGGATGATCTGAAAATGGCGAGGTCCTCCCTCATGAAGGACCCGTGTAGTCAGGCGATGCTATCTCGGAGCCACTCATAGTGTCAACGAATTCGAGTGGATCCTTGCCCTAAAACCGCTCTTTCGAGTCTTCTGAGCGGGTCGGGTATACTCCAACAGGCAAAGGTGTCGACGGCACGAACCCCAATCGGGGAGATGGCCTGAAACCATCAAGAGGGAAGGCGGTGAAAAACCGCCGCGGACGCGCCGCCGTAACGGGACCATGGACTCCCCCAGAGGATGATCCAATGCGTGTCGAAATGCCACTGCCCCTGCTGGGGCGGGAAGGCCGACATGTTCTCCCGGAGCCGGAAAACCTGCCTTTGCTGTTATGTCCATGCCTGCGCGGTCATTCGACATCGGGTTCTGGGCCATGTGATCTCACCAGGCTCCCGGTGGATATCGCATCGCCCCATCGTACCTTGGCCCGCAGGCTTTCTCTGGGAGTGGCTCCGCGCGATTCGGAGCTGGAAAGTCGCTCATGAGAGTACGAATCACACTTGCCAGCCTCTGCCTGATGATCTCATCGATCCATGCGATGTCTCAGGATCCATGGGCGGATGTCGTCATCAACTGGGAACCAGGAATCGGAGGAGCTCCCGGCTACGACTCACCTCAGAGAAGCCTCGGACAACCTGCAAGAATGTCCGGTCAGGGTATTGATCCCGGCGTCGTCTCCCCGTTCCAGCCGGCCTGGACCCCCAATGAGCTGGTCTCGATTGGGGCTGGTGGCGAATTGGTCATCGCCTTCGACGAGTGGATCATGAATGATCCGGATAATCCCCACGGCATTGATCTGATCGTCTTCGGCAACTCCGGTTTCATCGACGGCAACAGCCCGCTGGGAACCAACAACGGGCTCTTCGGAGCTGATGGTGGCCTCATCTCCCTCAGTGAGGATGGAGAAGACTGGTTGATGGTCCCGGGCTGTCTTGCCGATGACGCCTGGCCCACAAGAGGCTGGATCGATGCCGATCCCTACGACATGGAACCTGGCAGTGAGCCAAGTGATTTTCTCACACCGATGGACCCCGCCATCTCCTGGACGAGCACCATCGGAATCCCATGGAGCGACCTGGTCGAGACCTATGGCCGGTCCGCCGGCGGCGTCGGCATCGATCTTGAACCACTTGGCCTGAATCGGATCCGATTCGTCCGCATCAGTGTTCCGGTGGATGCCTTTCTGGCGCCGGAGATCGATGGCATCGTCGATGTGCCTCCACAGCAGCCCGCTGATCTCGACGGCAATGGGCTGGTGAACGTCAATGATCTGCTGATGCTGCTTGAGGCATGGGGCTCGGCCAGCTCGGGCAATCCCGCCGACATCGACAACGATGGCAACATCGATGTCGTCGATCTTCTCCTGATGCTCAAGGGATGGACTCAATGAGCAGACCCCATCGCCAAGGTGGTTTCACGCTTATCGAGCTGATGGTCGTCATCTGCATCATTGCGCTGCTTCTGGGCCTGCTGATTCCGGCGATTGGCCGCATGAGCAACCACGCCATGGGCACACACTGCATGAACAACCTCAGAACGATGGCCAGAGCCGCCACTCTCTACGCGATAGAACATGACGCACAGTTTCCACCCGCTCTTCTGCATGGTCTGGATGATGATGCCAACTCCGGAGATGTCAGAGCATGGGACTACTGGAAGCGCCCCGATGGCACGGTTCGACCAGGGCTCCTCTGGACCTATGCCGACAAGCCGGACAAGACCCTTCAGTGCCCTGGATACGAGGGCCCCTCGAACTGGAACGGCGATCCATACACGGGCTACAACTACAACACCGCTTTCATCGCCGCGGAAGGCCGGACTCCATGGGGCCAGCCTGGCGGCAGTGAGGACTTCCTGATACCCAAGGACAACCTGGATGGAAAGACTTCCCTGGGCATGGCCGAATGCCGCCGGACCGGCACGACGGCGCTCTTTGGAATCGGAAGCTGGAAGAACGGCGCGAACAAGTTCATGAGATCACCCGTCAACGCCTCACCTCAGGACATGTCGCTCGCCTGTGCAGGCACCCAGGGCTTTCACTATTCGGGCACAACCAACTTCGCCTGCATCGATGGACATGTGGAACGACTTTCGACGCCTTTTCGCGGTCGTGAATTCGATTCGCTCCCCACTTCCCTCACCAGCCTGATCGACTGGCCCCGCAACGGCTTTCTCTCGGAGGATGCCGTTCGCTACGATCCTCGTTGAACGTCCACACAGGATATGGTGACGGGACATGCACTCACCACTACCCGGTTATCAAGAAGCACTCGACGCCGCCATTTCACCATCCTGGCTCAAGACACCGGTTGTCCGGGTCGATCTCGAAGAGGCCCGGGACCATGTGCTGGCGGAATCCCTGATTGCCGATCGCGACATACCGCCATTCAACCGAGCGGCCATGGACGGCTACGCCATTCGCCATGGCGATCTCTCGACGGATGTCCCCATCGCATGCGATCGCTTCATTTCCGCCGGGACCATGAGCGACATGGAGACTCCTCGAGGCACCTGTGTCCGCATTGCAACGGGAGCACCCGTACCCGCGGATCTGGACACTGTGATTCCACATGAAATGAGCGATCGAGGTTCGCCGGTCACTTTTCAGGCATCGGTCGAGCATGGAAATGCGATTCATGCAAGGGGAAGTGATGCCAAGGCCGGTGATGTCATCTGCCCCGCCGGTACGAGCCTGCGACCAGTCGAACTCGGACTGGCCGCAACGATCGGAAGAACCTCGCTGATGGTTCATCAACCAGCCAGAATCGCCATCGTGACCTCGGGAGATGAAATTGTTCCAATCGATCGCCGACCGGATGCCCATCAGATCCGCAACAGCAATCTGACCATGATCAGGAGTCTGCTCGAGACGATGGGAGGCGATGTCACCTCGACACGCTGGGTTCCCGACGACGAGAAGGTGACCATGGAGGCCATCACGGTCGAGGATGTCGACATGGTCATCACGATCGGAGGCATCAGTGCGGGCGAACGCGACGCGTTCCGTGGT
>DEYM01000123.1:28675-39144 GCA_002364555.1 Phycisphaerales bacterium UBA3158
CCGGTACGAGGTGTGGCGATGCAACCTGGACGACCCGTCTGGGTGACTGGAACGCAGGTGAACGGCCAATGGCGTCCGATCATCTCCCTGCCCGGGAATCCAGTGTCGGCCCTGAGTACCTGTTGCCTGTTCGTCTGGCCATTGATGAAACTCCTGCACGGCATGTCTGCAGAACTTCCATGGTCCACCGGTCAACTCGGATCGGAAACCCGACGAAATCCGAGGCGTCGTCGATTCAGGCCCGTCTGCACAGATGCTCTGGGCATGCTCCATGTACCCCATTGGCAGGGATCGGGAGATCTGGTTCACGCTTCTCTCACGAGAGGATTGGTCGATATCGAAGCCGGCTCGCAACCCATGCAGGCAGGCACACTCGTACGATGGCTCCCATGGCCATGAACAGCGACCAGATCACCATACGGATTTCCGCGTTTGCATCAGCGGCCCAGATCATGGGCGAGCGGACCAGCAGTGTCGTCGTTCCCGCTGGATCGACCGTTGACCAGGCATGGTCTGGCCTTATCCTGCGACATGGCGACCTTCAGTCACTCTCTTCCACCATCGCCTTTGGTGTGAACGATCAGCTGAGCGGTCGAGAAACCGTTCTGAAGGATGGTGATCGTCTCGATCTGCTGCCACCGGTCAGTGGCGGCTGAGGAACTCAACGTCTACCAAACTGTCTTTCAAGATCCTCGATGGACAACCGAAGCGTCGTTGGTCTTCCATGGGGACAGTTGCTTGATCGCTCGACGAGTTCCCTCATCTCGAGAAGATCGGCCAGCTCCTGCGGCGTGAGTTGATCACCTGCCTTGACGGCCGCCTTGCAGGCCATCATGTCGAGCACTTCACGAAGCGCCTCCTCATGATCCCTGACTGGTATGCCACCACTACCCGCACGCTCGAGAAGATCGCTGATGAAGGAACCGACGGCAACGTTCCGCTCGATCAGAAGCGAGGGGAAGGCGTGGATCGATATCGAACGCGGTCCCGATGGGGACAGATCCAGACCTAGCCTGCCCAGCAGCGGCTCCAGTTGTTCCAGACCCTCGAAGTGGGCATCACCAGCATCGATCATCTCTGGCACGAGCATCTGCTGTGAAGCCAACGATCCCGACGAGACCCGCTGGAGCAGCTTCTCGAACATCACCCGCTCATGCAGTGCATGCTGATCGATGATCACCAGACCATGTTCGTCCTCAGTGACGACGAATGTCTTGTGCACCTGAAGTGCTGGCGAGCGAGGCGTCGGCGAGGGCATGGTGATGGGCGCGACGGCCGGAATGTCCGACAGTGCTTCCTCGATGCGGCGAGCCTGTTCCACCTCGAAGCCACGCGAACCCGTGGCGATTGAACGAGGATCGACCTGTCCACCCGGCGAGGACTTCACACCGGGACCAGCGGCACCGAAGGGGCGAGAGGAGAACCCGGGATTTGATGGCGACGGCATGATGCCCATCGATGGCGTCAGATCCGCGGCCTCGAGACACTCAAGGACGCCACGTCTGACAATCGAGTGCAGCAGACGATCATCGCGAAACCGGACCTCGGTCTTGGCGGGATGCACATTGACGTCTACCCGTGAAGGATCCATTTGAATGAAGAGAATCGCAGTCGGATGTCGCGACGGCTCGACGAGACCTCGATAGGCCTCTCGCAGCGCATGGGAAAGCGAGCGATCGTTGATGGGTCGTCCATTCAGATAGATCTGCTGATGCTGACTCGTGGGACGAGCCACCTCCGGCAGGCCCACGAGCCCCCAGAGCCTGACCCCTTCACGGCTGATGTCCAGATCCAGCATCTGGGAATCGAGTTCGTTTCCCATGACATCGAGAATTCTCATCCTCGCGCTGGAACGCTGCGGCAGATCCAGCGTCGTTCGACCATTCGATATCAACGTGAACGCGATGTCGGGATGAGACATGGCGATTCGCTGAACGATTCTGGATATTCTCCGCATCTCCGCCGGTTCGGATTTCATGAACTTGCGACGAGCTGGAACGTGACCGAAGAGCTGATGTACCGTCACCATCGTTCCAACAGGACCTGATGCGGGTCGAGGCCCCTCTCGTCGGTCACCCTCGACTTCGACGATCGACGCATGGTCCGCACCCGGCGGACGACTGCGAATCTCGACACGAGCGACGGATGTGATGGATGCCAGGGCCTCTCCTCGAAATCCCATCGTCGAGACCCCATCAAGGTCGGTCGGCGACGAGATCTTGCTCGTGGCATGCGATTCGACGGCCAGCAGGAGTTCCTCCTCCGCGATGCCACTGCCATCGTCGGCTATCTGAATTCGCTCGAGGCCGCCACGATCGATCTCGATGCGCACATGATTGGCATGGGCATCGATTGCGTTTTCGACCAGCTCCTTCACCACACTGGCTGGACGCTCGACGACTTCACCAGCAGCAATCTGGTTGACGAGCAATGGTGACAGTCGCTGAATCGGCATGGCGCGAGTATAGACCCAGAAGATCGAATCGGGGTCAGGCCCGGTTTCCGGCGGGGATCCAGTGAGCCGCCCCACCCGGCACGCCGATCACCGGCCATGGCCGGCCTCGCCCGAATGCTCTTCTGGAGACCTTGGGGATGATGGCAGCCTGCTCACGCTTGAACTGGGACTGATCGATTATCCGAAGGAGATTCAGGACTTCCTCTGATGGGAAACCCGTCTCCTCGATGATTCGATCCGAGGACTGCTCCTCCTCGATCCATCGACGGACTATGTCATCCAGAACCTCATAGGGAGGCAGGGAGTCCTCATCAAGCTGATCTGGCTTCAGTTCGGCGGAGGGAGGCTTGGTGATCGAACCCGTTGGAACAAGCGGATCCTCGAATCCCACTTGCTCATGATGCTCGTTCATCCAGTTCGCCATCGAGTAGACATCCATCTTGAGGACATCGCCCAGTACCGCCAGAGCCCCGCACATGTCTCCGTAGAGAGTGGCATATCCGGCAGCCATTTCCGACTTGTTGCCTGTGGAGATGACAAGACCACCCATGGCGTTGGATAGACCCATCAGGATAAGACCCCGTGATCTGGCCTGCAGATTCTGATCCGTCAGTGAACCCTCCTCGATCAGTTCGTCACCGAGTGGTTGCCTGATGGAATCCCGAATCGACTGATGGATCGGTTCGATGGGAATCTCGAGACATCGTGAAAGACCCAGCAATCTGGCAGACTCGGCGGCATCGGACAGGGAGTGGGACGACGAATGACGTGATGGCATCATCACACCAGTGATGTTCTCACCACCCACGGCAGCAGCAGCGATGGCAACCGTGACGGCCGAGTCGATCCCGCCACTGAGTCCGATGATCACATGCTTCTGACCCGTCTTCGAGAGATAGCCCCGGACACCTTCGACCAGCGCCTCGAAACGCTCCTGATCCTCGCACATGTTCTCGATCGCCGTGGAGTCCACTCGAGATCCGAGATCGCCGTGGACCACTCGGGTACCCGTAAACGGAGCTCCGTACGCGAGCGACTCACCGGCTGGATTCACCAGCATCGAGGCTCCATCGAAAACGAGATCGTCCTCTGATCCGGAACGATTGACCGAGGCGATGGATACTCCATGTTCACGAGCGGTACGTTCGAGGTATTCACGCTGACGTGCGTGCTTGCCGGTTGCGAATGGACTCGCGCTGGAGGTGATCAGAAGCTGAGCGCCTTGCTGGACGAGTTCGCCGACCGGATCGAACTCGTAGGCAGTCCGTTCCCTGACATCACCACCCTGCCAGAGGTCTTCGCAGATCATCAGACCGATGCGGACCCCCTTGTGATCGACGGTCGTGGACTGCTCGCCTGGCACGAAGTAGCGATCATCATCGAAGACGTCGTAACCGGGAAGCAATCGTTTATCCCCCCACGCGATGATCTCACCACCGAGACAGGCTGCGATCGAATTGGCACAACGATCGCCATCGGGCAAGCGTCGAGGCGTACCGACCAGCACGAGGAGCTCCGGAGGCAACTGGGCCGCCAGCATCCCGACGGTCCGCTCACATCGATCGACGAAGCCTTCACGAAGCAGGAGATCCCTCGGCGGATAGCCACTGATGGCCAATTCCGGGGTGACCAGGACATCCGCACCGGTCGCATCCCCTGCGGATTCCAGAATGGCCTGGGCATTGAGCTCCAGAGCACCGATTCTGGAATTCATGTTTGAAAGCGCGATCTTCATTCTGGTGGACGATAGCTGCCCAACCCCCGGGATGTACAGCACAAGCTCGGGAAATAGACCGACCGCCGCAGCTGGTGCCGCGGCGGTCGGTTTGAATCCCTGTATGACAACAGGAGGAGAGAGAGTCTTGTGGGAGGATCAGCACGCCACGGCGTGTGTGACCTCGATGCAGTCGATGAGCTGACGAACCGTGAATGGCTTGTGCAGCGTGCTGTCATAGCCCTGCTGCATCAGGGCGGCACTCTGGCCATCCGTGAGTGTGCTGCTCATGGCGACGATTCTGGTACCCGCCAGATCTTCGTTTCCTCGAATCCAGCTGCAGAGACTGCGTGGATCGAAGTCCTCCATGTGCACATCTACGAGCATCACGTGTGGCCTGAACCGTTCGCACTCCATTCCGGCACAGAACGTCGAGGAAGCGGTCTTCACTTCATAGTTGGCTTCATCCGTGAGGATGCGTTGCAATGTGGAACAGACCTCGGAGTCGCTGTCACAGATCAGGACACGGGTCGATCCGGACATGAGCCCATCGAATGGGATGTTGTGCGCCTTCATGAACTTCATGAGATTGGCGACTGGAATGCGTCGGTCCTTCGACCCCGGGATTCGATATCCCTGGATCTGTCCGGAATCAAACCACTTGCTGACGGTTCGAGCTGCGACGTTGCAGATCTTGGCGACTTCACCAGTGGTCAATACGTCTTTTTCAAGAAAATTCATGGCTAATAGCACCTCACTACCTTGGATACCTGTGGATTCGGTCGATTGAACGCCGGGGCGTTTCCCCGGTACTTCGTTGCAATCGGTACGTTCACAGTGACAGTCCAGTTCAGTACCGGAATATTTCGCGTATCTGTCAGAAAGTGCCCATACGAACCAAAAAGTCGTACTGGAACGGCCCTCTTATGGGTCTAAAAGCACGAGGGACCATTTCTGGCCCCTCGTGGATGATGGAGAAAAAATTTCGGATACCCGATGCTGGATCGCAATCAGGCCCCTGGTCCAACCGCTCGGACCTCGTCGCTGATCTCGTACTTGGCATCGTTCTTCCGGAAGAGATCCGCCAGCGAGGCTGCCTTCTGATCGTACGCGGCCGCATCCGACCAGGTATTCCTTGGAAGAAGAATCTCAGCAGGCACATCAGCGACCTTGGTGGGAACGGACAGGCCGAAGGCTGGATCGATCTGGAATTCACCATTGGCCAAGGAGCCGTTGAGGATGGCCGTGACGAACGCCCTCGTGTAGGCGAGCTTGAAACGACTGCCCTCGCCGTAGGCCCCACCGGTCCACCCGGTGTTCAGGAGCCAGACATTGGCGTCATGCTCCTCGATCCGACGAGCAAGCCATTGGGCATAGACCATTGGAGGTCTTGGGAGGAATGGTCCACCGAAGCACGGACTGAAGTTGGGCGTCGGTTCGGTGACCCCTGCTTCTGTTCCAGCCAGCTTGGAGGTGTAGCCGTTGATGAAGTAATACATCGCCTGCTCGCGAGAGAGCCGGGCGACGGGTGGAAGCACCCCAAAGGCATCCGCCGCGAGGAAGATGACGTTCTTGGGATGATCTCCGACCGATGGGATCACGGCACCGGGGATGAAGTCGACCGGATAGGTGACTCGTGTGTTCTCGGTGTACATGTCGGAGTCGTAGTCGGGAATTCTCGAGGATTCATCGAGCTTGACGTTCTCAAGCACCGAACCGAAGCGAATGGCGTCCCAGATCTGGGGCTCGCCTTCCTGGGAGAGACGGATGCATTTGGCATAGCAGCCTCCCTCGAAGTTGAAGACGCCATGATCGGACCAGCCATGTTCATCGTCGCCGATCAATGGCCGATTGGGATCGGCTGACAGTGTCGTCTTGCCGGTACCTGAGAGACCGAAGAAGAGCGCGACATTCGATGGATCGTCCGATGCCACGTTGGCTGAACAATGCATCGGGAAGACATCCGCGTCCGGCATGTCGTAGTTCATGGCGAAGAAGATCGACTTCTTCATCTCACCCGCATACTGGGTGCCGATGATGATGACCTTCTTCTGTTCCAGCGACTGGATGATGGCTATCGGCCCATCCAGTCCATAGGCGGAGGGATCATCCAGCTCAAGGTCGCACGCGTTGAGAATGACCCAGTCCGGATCCCATGACGCATGTTCGGCCGGATCGGATTCGATGAAGAGCGTCTTGGCGAACAGATTGTGCCAGGCCTTCTCCGTGACCACGGTAACGGCCAGACGATGTCTTTCATCGGCGCCGCAGTAGCCATCGAATCTGTAGAGTTCCGGACGAGTATCGAGGTGGGCACGGGCCTTGTCTTCCAAGGCGGCGAAGTGCTCCGGGGAGATCGGACGATTCACGGATCCCCAGTCGATGTTGTCGTGGATGCCCGGTGTGTCCTCGAGATATTTGTCCTTGGGACTTCGACCAGTTCGTTCACCGGTGGAACAGCACAGGGCGCCATTGGCGGCCAGCTTTCCCTCGTCCCGGCGAATGGCATCCTCGATGAGATGCGTCGCGGAACAATTACGGTGAATGGTCGTCTGGAAGTCGACACCGTGGCTACCTGTTGCCGTGGCCATTTCCAAGTCCTCCGAAATTTCTGACAAACCACATGGGACCTGCCCCATGCAAAACGTGGGAGTTTACAACGATGGAGAGGTAATCGGCAAAGAATTGAGACAGGAATGCAAAAAGGTGCCCGACAAATTGTCCACCGTAGGGAGAGCCCCCCTTTTCCGGGGGGCACATCTCGACCTGAAGGGCGACCGACGGGGCTCGAACCCGCGACGTCCTGGATCACAACCAGGTGCTCTACCAACTGAGCTACGGTCGCCGAAGAATGCCGAAGAGTACCCGGGGCCTCGTGGTCAGGTCAACGCTGGATGGCAAATCATGGATGATCCGCTGATTCTCGATTATCGAGAATGTCCACGGAATGCCCCCTGTACACTGCCACCATGCGGGTAATGGGACTCCAATACGACATCTGCTGGGAGGACAAGGCCGGCAGTCAATCCCTCATGGATGGACTCCTCGAGGCCTCCCCCCCGGCCGCAGGCAGTTTGCTGGTGACTCCCGAGCTGGGAGATGTCGGATTCAGCCGAAATCTGGAACGCATCATTGACGTGGATTCCCAGACATGGGCGATTCGAACCGCCAGACACCATCAATGCTGGGTCCAACATGGCTGGGCGGAGCGATCCTCAGCAGGACGAGCCTGGAACACGATGACGACTGTTTCGCCTTCTGGAGAGATCGTCGATCAATATCGCAAGATCGTCCCCTTCACGCCTGGCCACGAGGACAGGGCCTACGACCCGGGTGAGGAGATTCACATCGTTGAAATCAACGGCATCCTCACCTGCCCCTTTCTCTGCTATGACCTTCGTTTTCCTGAATTGTGGCGAATAGCCGCCAAAGCCGGTGCGGAACTCTTCACCATCGGAGCAAGCTGGCCAGCTGTACGAGCCAACCACTGGAAGATGCTCAACATCTCCAGAGCCATGGAAAATCAGGCATGGGTCCTGGGTGTGAACCGAACCGGAAAGGACCCCTATCTCGGCTACAGCGGGGATTCTCTTCTGATCTCGCCTCTGGGTGAAATCGTCAGCGAGGCTCAGGCCGCACCTGTCGTCCTCTCCGGAGAGGTTGATCCGGAGTCCTCAAGGCGGCTGCGGAAAGAATTTGCCACGCTGGATGACATCAGACCCGGCTTCCTCGGGGACATAGAGGTGGTTCGACGTTGAAATGGGTTGAACCGGATCGGCTCACTGATGTACCCTAGTGAGTTCAGGCGAGGTAGCTCAGTTGGTAGAGCACGGCATTGAAAATGCCGGTGTCCCCGGTTCAAGTCCGGGTCTCGCCATTTCCCAATGCACTCATCGGCCGCCGAGGCCCAATCGAATCCCCGGCCAGGTGACAGGAGCATGAGACATGTTGTTCCGTTTGATCTATGACGAGGCACTCGCGCACGCGTCCTATCTCATTGGATGTCAGCAGACCAGGGAAGCCATCGTGTTCGACCCCGCTCGTGACATCGATCGCTACATGGGGCTGGCCGCCTCCCATGGCCTGCGCATAACGGCAACCGCGGAAACACACATCCATGCAGACTTTCTTTCGGGCTGTGGTGAGTTGGCCAGACGTTGCGGCGCCCATGTGTATGTGTCCGGACACGGTGGTCCCGATTGGCAGTCACGCTGGGTGGACGATCATTCCCACACGCTGCTGAAGGATGGAGATTCATTTGAACTGGGCGGTCTTCAGTTCAGGGCACTTCACACGCCGGGGCACACACCGGAACACTTGATGTACGAGGTCATCGATCGACCCAGTGGGCCGGAACCACTTGGCTTGATTACGGGTGATTTCGTATTCGTCGGCGCCCTTGGACGCCCCGACCTCCTTGAGAAGGCCATGGGACAAGAGGGTGTGCAGGAACAATGCGCCAGAGATCTTCACGCATCGGCCTCCCGCTTCCTCGAGCTTCCCGATTTCCTGCAGGTCTGGCCTGCTCACGGCTCCGGAAGCGCATGCGGAAAATCACTTGGATCAGTGCCCCAATCGACGGTCGGCTATGAACGAAGAACCAACCCATCACTGGCTTTCGTCGGCAAGGAGACCCAGTTCATCGATGACATCCTCTCCGGGCAGTCGGATCCCCCGCTCTACTTCGAACGAATGAAACGTCTCAACCGCGATGGGGTACCACCTCTTCAGTTGACCGCTCCCCCGGTGCTGACGGCAGAGGAATGCGAGACGCTCGATCTGGACAAGGTCGTCGTCGTCGATACCCGACCATGGGAACTGTTCCGACAATCACATTTTCGGAATTCGCATTGGTCAGCCCCGGGCGCCTGGTTCCCCGCATCCGTCGGTTCCTACATCGAACCCGAACAGTCCGTCGCACTCCTCGTCGAACCCGATGAGGCCGAACACTATCTGCGACTCATGCTTCGGATCGGACTGGATCGAATCGTGGGCATGATCACACCGGAGGTGTTCAAGGAAGCCATCCCGAACTGCGAGACTTCACCGGCGAATGAGATCCATGCCGCTGAATTCCAACGTGAGATCGAAGCGGGGTCCACAAGAGTGCTCGATGTACGAAGTACCGAGGAATACGCTCGAGGCAGAGTACCCGGCAGCTGCCACGTCCCCTACACGAGATTGGCCAAGCATCTCGATTCGCTGCCTCCTGTCAATGACGAGCCCCTGCTTGTCCATTGCCAGGGCGGCCTGAGATCCGCCATGGCACTGACCTATCTGAAGCGATTGGGCTACAACCCCGTGAACATCGCCGGAGGCTATGCCGCCTGGGTCCGGATAGCCCACAGACAGAATGCCTGAAAAAAGCGGTTCCGTCTGTAGGGGTTATGACACATGGATGCCCCAATTGAATTGAGCCAAATACTAAATGCTCGATTTATGATCTAAATCGTTGTTAATTGGTCGCTTGGGTCACTATTGTTTCCAGATTCGATGTTTCACGAGTCCATTCTGTGGATTCTGCGGATCAGTAGGTGGAGAAGGTTTTTGTCCCATACACGAAGAATCTGCATGGCAGTTGCCCTGTCCTGCTCCGGAATTGCCGGAGCGGCCGAGCCGTCCCTCTGGCTGGACTGGTTTGCTTCCGACGATCCTTCCACACCTCTCTCCTTCGATCCAGCGGATCAGGGTGATGTCACCTCCGATCAGAACGGCGGCATGATCTATACCGGCTCCCTGCTGAATGACTCATGGCAGCTGAGCTGGACGACTCGAATCAGGAACAATTCCAGCAATGCCTACATGGACACCGCCATATCGGTGATCAACCTCAGCAGTGAGACGCAGACCTTCTCTCTGGACACACGGATGTCCCTGTCGGACCCGTTGGTCAATCCGGAAACGGTCGATCTTGCTGGTAGTCTCGCGCTCACCAATACCGGCTTCACCGGAGGCGCCGAGGTGAAGGACGACATGAATGAATCGATCATTCAGGCGAGCCTGGACGGCGATGTTGCAGATGTTCTGTTCGAGGGCCCCTACCTGCTACAGGCGAATGGGCCGTTTTCCTCTGCAGTCGACTCCGCTGCCACATCGATGATGCCTACACTCGAAGTGCTCAACCAGATGTCTCTTCTGACGACATTCCAGCTGAGCCCGGGCGATCTACTCAATCTCACGATCGTCATGGATGTGAGCAACATTCCGGCCCCTGGTGTTCTTTCGTTGATCGCAGTGGCCGGACTGATCGGTACGCGTTCGCGAAGACGGACCACCTCGTCGGGAGGATCCAGACCATGA
>DEYM01000123.1:39541-41524 GCA_002364555.1 Phycisphaerales bacterium UBA3158
CCATTGCCGAACCGATCAGTTATCTGGATATCGAAACCAGTACCGGGTATTCCAGCAATGTATCCATCGATGGCATCGACATCGGCGGAGGAAACAACTACTACGGCAACCAGACCACGTCCGACTCCTTCACGATCGCCACGAACATGATCGGAGACTCGAACAGTCCTGTGCTCGGCGGCAATATCCAGGTCGCCAACACCAGCACCAGCGACATCGACTTCGTGATCGGCTTCTACATGCCTGTGACACAGCAGGATGCTGGTTCCTACGATTGGGCTGGATCGATATCGCTTGCCTTGACAGGTATCGATGCCTCCCTGAGCTCGCTGATCGACACTCCGGTGTGGTCCGCAGGGATCGACGACATCGAACTGGGCACATTGCTGTCCGATCCATTCGAGATGGGCTTCTCAGGAACCGGCAATCAGTCGATCCAGGAGGCCATCAGCAGTCTGATCGACTGGAATGGAGATAGTGGAATGCTCTCCATCGGGCTCGCGTTCAACCTGAGTGCTGGCGACACGGCCGTCTTCGGGACCAGCCTGGGCTTCATACCGTCCCCGGGCGCGATCTGCCTCCTGGCGATCACGATGATCGGCGGACGAAGTCGACGACGGTCCGCCTGCCCGGCATAGTCCGCACAGTCGGAACCAAGTCGGGCTCTAAGACCCTCTCATTCAATCTTCATCAGCAGCCGCGAGCCGATCTGGCCGACTTGATTCCCAGACGGGGACATCACCCGTTCATCCCGGCAAGGATGCCCGGGACAATCTCGAATTGAGGGGCAGGCATGAACTCGTATTCCGGACAGTCTTCGAAAAGAACCATTCGACTTGGAACCATCCTCGTTCAAAGAGGCGTTCTGGATGAACATCAGGTCCAGCGAATTCTGCGTATCCAGCAGTCCAGTGGACAGCCGTTTGGCCTGCTGTGTGAACAACTCTACGACATCCCCCCATCCAAGATCGAATCAGCCTGGGCCAAGCAGTACGCCATGCTCGTCGAGAAGACCGACTTCGCCAGCGTGGATCCCGATCCGGAGGTCCTGGACATGATCAGCCGTCGACAAGCCTGGCAGTTCCGCGTGATGCCCCTTTCCTGGGACGGATGCGAACTCACGATGGCGACGACGCCGAACGATCTCTGCCGAGCACTTCGATTCGCGAACAACGTGATCGATCGTGCCGTGTACTTCGTGATGGCGGCCCCCGGCGCACTCGATGACGCGTTGCAGCGACACTACCCCATGCCGGGAGTGGAACACGTCAGAAGACGAGCCGCCTAAGCAGCCGTCAATGCGAGAGCGCGTCTGGATTGAGCCCGGCCAGTTCATCGGTCACGAACAATCCATCACGACGAATGGTCTCGCCATCGAAGCGGATTTCCCCGCCGCCGTAGTCCTCTCGCTGGATCAGGACCATGTCCCAGTGGATGTTGCTGCGATTGCCGTTGTCCGCTTCCTCATAGGCCTGACCAGGCGTGAAGTGAAGCGAGCCGGCGATCTTCTCGTCGAAGAGGATGTCCATCATCGGCTCCCTGACGTAGGGATTGAATCCAATCGCGAACTCGCCGATGTATCGAGCACCTTCGTCGGAGTTGAAGATCGCCTCGAGGGCATCCGAGTTCTGATCCGATGATGCGGAGACGATCCGGCCATCCTTGAACTCGAGTCGGACGTTCTTGAATGAGGTCCCGTGGTAGATCGTCGGTGTATTGAAGTGAATGACCCCATTGACGGAGTCTCTGACCGGTGCCGTGAAGCATTCGCCATCGGGGATGTTGTGCGAACCGCAGCAGGGCACGGCTGGAATGTCCTTGATGGAGAACGAGAGATCGGTGTCCCCGGGGCCAAGGAGCTGAACGGCATCGGCTGCGTTCATGCGATCACGCAGGGCGGCAGCAGCCGAATCCATGGCTGCGTAATCAAGCGTGCAGACATCGAAGTAGAACTTCTCAAAGGCCTCGGTACCCATGCTTGCC
>DEYM01000094.1 GCA_002364555.1 Phycisphaerales bacterium UBA3158
TGAATCGACTGTTCGACTGCCTTGAGGCGTTCCGCGAAGTCCAGATCCGCAGGAGCGTCGTAGGCGGGATTGCCGCCGACGATCACGAGCGTCTTGACCTCGCCATTGTCCATCCGCGTGGACAGTTCCCGGATCGTCGCCGTCTTCATCGAAGGCGACGGCAACTTGACATAGGAGACGGTCTTGCCGGCATTGCCCAGTGACTCGTTGATCAGAGCACACAGGTGATGCACGAATCGAGGCTGACGAGGACCGGCCATGACGGCCGAATGCCCCGGATGCGACTTGAGATTGGAGACGATCGTCTCGACCTGAGGCGTCTCGATGCCCAGTGATTCGAACGGCTTTGAAAGCTCGGTCATTTCCAGTGATCGAAGCAGCCACTCGAGCGGCCAGCACGGTGATGGCGGCCGGTGTCATGGAGTACCGCTCATCGGCGCTACCGCCCGTGATCGTGAGCGTGGGCTCGGCGATGAACACGCGGTTCATGATCGGATGCCCGTCGACTATGCGTGGCTTGCGACCCATGGCCCACTGCTTGGAGAGGGTGAGTTCCTCGGGATGCTGTCCGAGGAAATCGCAGTCGAACGACACCATGACGTCTGCATTGGTGAAGTCGTGGATCGCACGCCACTGTCCTGTGAAGGCGTGGTTCAATCCGGCTGCGGCTTCCACGTTGTCCAGTGGTTCGTAGCTGGTCCAGGTCGCCTTTGGAAAACGCTCCCGCAGTGAACGCTGCAGGCGTTCGATGCTTGGCGAGTAGGTCGACTCGGAGAGGAAGGAGAGGCCTTCACCATCGGCCGAAGCCAGATCGGCGAAGTGCTTGTCCGACCAGGCGTCGAATGCCTTCCAGTTGGAGGGGCGAGGTTCTTCAGGCTGCTCGAGGCGATCGATGACGCTCCGGCCGCGATCGGGGTCGTAGAGATCGAGAATGGCCGCCTGCGTGAATGCGGTCGAACCACCATTGCCGGTCGGATGCGCCTTGTTGCCTTCGATCTTGATCGGTCGTCCGTCGTAGCTGGCCACCAGAATGCCGGAGGCCACACCGCCGACTTCGAGCGTCGAGGCGTAATGTTCCACCTGACCGGGCATGGAGCCTTCGGGGCGACTCGAATAAGGAACGATCTTCTCTTCGGGCCAGCGTCGACAGCCGGTGACACCAAGGCCAGCCAATGCCATCGATCCACCCATGATGCGGAGGAAATGACGACGATCCGTTCCATCCAGCAGTTCCGAAGCTCCCGATGGGAACTCGCGATGCATGAATGAACGGAACTCGGGTGTATCCGAGAGTTCCTCAAGACTGCGCCAGTAGGCCTGGCCATTCCCCTTGGGAGTGCCTAGCGATGACATGTTGAACAGTCCTGATTTGGTTGGAGTTGATTGATCTCAGCCCACTTGGTGCCTTCCGCGATGCGGTCGGCGTCCGTCATGGCCCAGCCCCACTCGAGCTGTGTGACGAGACCGGGATCCCGAAGATGCGGTTCCGGTTCACGGTGACAATCAAGGCACCATTTCATGCTGAGCGTCTCGGCCTGATAGACGACTTCCATCGTGTCGATTCGTCCATGGCACTCGACACAGCTGACACCACGATTGACGTGGGCGGCATGGTTGAAGTACGCATAGTCCGCAAGGTCATGGATTCGAATCCATTCGACGGGCATGCCGGTCTTGTAGCTGTCCACCAACGGTTCGAGCTTCTCGCTGTCCGGATGGATCTGCAGGTGGCAGTTCATGCATGTCTGCGTCGGAGGAATGGCCGCATGAGATGTGTACTCGACGGTGTTGTGACAGTAGCGACAGTCGATGTTGAGTTCGCCAGCGTGAACCGCATGACTGAACGGAATCGGTTGCTTGGGCTGATAGCCGACATCCGTCGTCTTTGGACTGAATCCCCAGGCGACCATGAAGGCGACGTACAACGGCGCCGTCAAGGCAATGACGGCAACACCCGGCAAGAGCAGGTTCGACCATTGTGGAAAGACGAAGTGATAGCGACCCATGTACCCAGCCCGAGAATGTGCCCGGACTTCCTGTGAAAAAAATCACGAAGTGTTAAGAACCTATTTTCGGTGGCCTGAGCTCCGAAGTCAAGTGGAGACATGAAGCGCAAATTCCGCGCAAGATCAGATTAACACAGTATTTGAGACTAATTCTCAATTGCAAGACACGCTCAATCTCCGCGAAAGGATCGGGGACCGGAACTATGATCAGCAATCAATGATTGATACGCACTGCCATCTCACCTCACCGGATCTTCACGAACAGGTCGAGGATGTATTGGAAAGGGCTCGCTCAAACGGGGTTCAAGCGGCCATAACAGTGGCTACTGGCCCGGAAGATGCCCTCGAGGCCAGAGCGTTGTCACACCGGTTTCCGCACGTCTGGTGCACCAGCGGGGTGCACCCCCATCAAGCGGAAGGCCCCCATGACTGGGACATCATCAAGCATGTTGCCAACGATCCTAAGTGCGTTGCCTGGGGCGAATTAGGCCTCGATTGGTACTACTCTGATCCCTCACGGGAAGCTCAATACCATTGCCTGGAACAACATCTTGATGTGATTGAATCCTGCCGGGATCAAGGGCTTGAGATGCCCATCGTGGTCCATTGCCGCGAATCACTACCTGATCTGCTTGAGGTCCTGAACAAACGAGATCTCCCCCCTGATCGGTTCGTGTTCCACTGCTTCACGGGCAAGCCCGACGAAGCCAGATCGATCATTGAATTCGGATCCTGGATCAGTTTCACCGGAGTCGTGACCTTTCGATCCGCTCCAGAAGTGGCCGAAGCAGCCAAACTCGTCCCCCTCGATCGACTCATGGTGGAGACCGACAGCCCCTACCTCAGCCCCGAGCCGGTCCGGAAGATGCGTCCCAATGAACCCGCCAACGTCACGTGGATCGCTCGCTTCCTGTCGGATCTGCATGGAATGGACTTCTCGGAGTTCGAGTCCATGACCGATGGCAATGCAGAACGTTTCTTCGGCATCACGCTTCCGACATCGGATTGAGGATCTTCACGTGCGAGTCATCTCCCTTGTGCCATCAGCGACCGAACTGCTCTGTGCCGTTGGTGGAGAGGACACTCTGGTCGGACGCAGCCATGAATGCGACTGGCCACCGTCGATCACGGACAGGCCGTCACTGACGCGAGCCAGAACCGGTCTGGGGACACCCGCCGAGATCGATTCCGAAGTCGCTGATGCGATGACACGCAATGAATCGCTCTACGAGCTCGACGCCGATCTGATCCGGCAGCTTCAACCGGATGTGATTCTCACACAGGATCTGTGCGACGTGTGCTCGATCGATCTCGACAGCGTCAGAAGTCTCGCGGCATCGATGCCCAACACACCGGAGATCGTCAGCCTCAACCCCGGGTGCATGGAGGATGTGTTCGATGATTTGTTGAGAGTGGGCTCCGCAACGGATCTCGAAGCAGCGGCGAGAACCGCCCTCGCACAGTTTCGTGAACGTTGGTGGCATGCACAGGACTACGTGAACGCCTACATCGACGGACCACAGGTCGCCGTCATCGAGTGGACCGATCCACTCTATGTGGCAGGCCATTGGACACCCGATCTCGTTCTGGCTGCCGGCGGACGTCATGACCTCAATCAGAGTGGCGCCGTGTCGAGGCGAATCGAACCGGAGGACCTGCTAGAAGTCATGCCGGAGAGACTCGTCATCTGCCCGTGCGGACGGACACTCGAGGAGACCGCGAGAGACGCGCAGGCGATGAAGGAAACGTCATGGTGGCCACTGCTGCCGGCCGTCCAGGATTCGCAGGTCATGATCGTCGATGGAAACGCCATGTTCAGTCGACCGGGCCCTCGCCTGATCAACGCGATGGAATGGTTGACGAGTTGGTTCCAACAACGGACGGCGCTTCATCCTCGGGATTTTCCTGCAGCATCGTTCTCTTGAGAGGATCGAAGCTCCTCTCGCGGCCGTCATCCATCTGGATTTCAGGGCCTCGACCCATTGCCGGTGGAACCATGACCGGCAATGTGAACCGCCGGCCTTCCATCTCGATGTCGATACCGGTCTCGCCGGGGGTGAAGTCCTCGGGCAGGGACAACTGGAACGTCATCCTGGACAGGCCGGGAAGTCCGGTATCGTCGTTGAACTGACGAACCTTCTTCCATCGACCCTCCAGCACCTTCATGCCCTCGGCTGGCAACACGACGGGATATCGAACCTCCTCGTCGTCCCAGAACTGCACCGTCAAGGAGACCGGCCGCGATTGACCGGGTCTCATCTGGAGCATCGGCGGTTCGATGATGAGCGGATTCTCGAGACGCCCCACCCCTTCGACATGAAGCGTCATCGGAGATTCGTCCTCGAATGTCAGCGTGACCTTCGATCGCTCCCGGACGGAACGCTTCAGCTTCATCACGACAGGTATCTCGACGACACCACCAACCGGAACCTCCGGATCGAAGTAGTCGACGCTCGTGCAGCCACAGCTGGGTACGGCTCGCTTGATCCTCAATGGACGACCGGAGGTGTTCTCGAGCTTGAAAGCATGCGTGACGTGGGCGGGTCCTTCGGAGGAGATCCTGACAAGCCCGAAGTCGTGATGGCGATCACCGGAGAGAACCGGCGCCGTGAACCACTGGATCGCCAACCAGATGAACAGACCCAGAAACAGAACGCCTCCGAGGAGGAAAAGTCCGTTCAAGGGCCGGCGGGCGGGCACTTCATGTTGGAGGGAATTCGTATCGACCATGCGAACAGGTGATCATACCCCTGTTTGGACTGCCGGTCTGGCAGTTGTTTTTCCATGGATCCCCCCTGAAGGACGTTTCAAGCCTGTGATTTGTGGCATCCTGCTTGCATGGTTCATTGTGGACAATCGGATCTTCGCGGATGCACCGACCTCTCGAAAGGAGTTCACGCTTCATGAACATGGACCGCTTCACCACCATGGCCAGACAATCGATCGCCGCCGCGCAGGCACAGGCCGTCGAATCCAGGAACGCCGAACTGTCCCCGCTCCATCTCCTCTGGGCACTGCTGGTCGATGAGAAGAGCATCGCCAACGACATTCTCGATCATGCCGGCAGGCAGCCCGATGTACTCAGGCAACTCGTGCAGTCGGAACTCGATCGACTACCCAACGTGCAATCGAATTCCGGATACACACCCCAGACCAGTCCGGCACTGCTGAACGTCCTGATGGAGGCCGAGAAGCTCGCTGCGGCAATGGATGATGGATACACCTCCCAGGAGCATCTGCTGCTGGCCCTGGGTGAAGTCCCCTCGCCGGCGCGGGAAGCCATGAGGACGACCGGGCTCGATGCGGCCACAGTCCGCTCGGCCATCGATTCGATACGAAAGGCATCGGGAATCGAATCGATCGACGACGCCGAGGCCGAATCCAACTTCGAAGCGCTCAAGAAGTACGGCATTGATCTCAACAACATGGCGATATCCGGAAAACTGGACCCGGTCATCGGACGCGACGAGGAGATTCGCCGTTGCATGCAGGTCCTCAGTCGCCGAACCAAGAACAACCCGGTCCTGATCGGAGAGCCCGGCGTCGGCAAGACCGCCATCGCCGAGGGCCTGGCTCAACGCATCGTGGACGGCGACTGTCCGTCCTCTCTCAAATCATCCAGGATCATCGCCCTCGATGTGGGACAGCTTCTCGCCGGCGCGAAGTTCAGAGGTGAATTCGAGGATCGACTCAAGGCGGTTCTCCGTGAAGTCATCGCGAGCAATGGACGAATAATCCTCTTCATTGACGAACTGCACACCATCGTCGGAGCTGGTGCAGGGGAAGGTGCCGTATCCGCGGGCAATCTTCTCAAACCCGCTCTGGCCAGGGGTGAACTGCATGCCATCGGCGCCACGACGCTTGATGAATACCGAAAGCACATCGAGTCCGATCCGGCCTTCGAGCGCCGGTTCCAACCCGTCTTCGTAGACGAGCCCTCCGTGGAGGACACCGTCGCGATCCTTCGTGGTCTGAAACAGCGGTACGAAGCCCATCATGGCATCCGAATCCAGGATGGCGCCATCATGGCCGCCGCCGCCATGAGCCATCGGTACATCGCGGATCGTTTTCTTCCCGACAAGGCCATCGATCTCCTCGATGAAGCCGCGTCGAGACTCCAACTCGAAAACGACTCGATGCCGGCGGAGATCGACGAGTTGCGTCGTCGGATCATGCAACTCGAGATCGAGCGGGAAGCGCTTCGCATGGAGAAGGACCGTGATTCGAAGGAACGACTCGAACAGATCGAGTCCGAACTCTCCAATCTCGAGGAGGAGAATCACTCGCTGAGCGCCAAGTGGGAGGTGGAGAAGGCGGAGCTGGACGAAATCAAGTCCGTAAAGGAATCCGCCGACACGGCCAGAATCGAACTGGAACGCGCTCGCCGCTACGGCGATCTCGAGAAAGCCGCGCAGATCCAGTACGGCACGATCCCCGAACTGGACAAGAGGCTCGAGGAAGCCGAACGAACACTGGCCCAGAGACAGGCGGAAGGCAAGGGCCTGGTGCGAGAGGAGGTCGATGCCGAACAGATCGCCGAAGTCGTCGGCAAATGGACCGGCATTCCCGCCATCAGACTCGTCGAGGGCGAACGCGAACGATTGCTGCGAATGGAGGAACGACTGCAGACCAGGGTCATCGGCCAGTCGATCGCGGTCGAAGCCGTCAGCGATGCCGTCCGACGCAATCGTGCAGGACTCGATGAAGCCGGCCGACCGATCGGTTCCTTCCTGTTCCTCGGGCCCACCGGAGTCGGCAAGACCGAACTGTGCAAGGCGCTCGCCGAGTTCCTCTTCGATTCCCAGGATGCGCTGGTCAGGATCGACATGAGTGAATTCATGGAGCAGCACTCGGTCGCACGACTGATCGGAGCGCCTCCCGGCTATGTCGGCTACGAGGAGGGCGGGCGCCTGACAGAGGCGGTCCGACGTCGTCCGTACAGCGTCGTTCTATTCGATGAAATGGAAAAAGCCCATCCGGACGTCTCGAACGTGCTCCTGCAGGTCCTCGATGACGGACGACTCACGGACGGCCATGGCCGAACCGTCGACTTCACGAACACGATCATCGTGATGACCAGCAACATCGGTTCCCAGTCGCTGCTTGAAATGACCGAATCCGGCGCTTCCCAGAATGAGATAGAGCAGAGGATGATGACTATCCTCAAGAGTTCCCTTCGACCGGAACTGCTCAACCGGATCGACGACACGATCGTGTTCCATCGACTCGACAGAGTCATGATCCGCGACATCGTCCGGGTGCAGCTGGAGGGACTCTCCAGAAGAATGCTCGATCGAGGCCTGATGCTGGAAGTGACGGATGCCGCCGTCGATTCGCTGGCCGAAGCGGGCTGGGATCCCCAGTTCGGTGCCAGACCGCTCAAACGGGTGATCCAGAAGGAACTCGAGAACGCCATCGCCACCCGCGTACTCTCCGATGAGATCAAGGCGGGAGACCAGGTACTCGTCGATGTCGATTCGGGAGTCTTCAGCTTCACGGTGTCGGCCGTGGCGACGCAAGAGGACCCCGTCAAGGCCTGAGTCCACCCCGAGGCTCCGCCCCTCGTACAATCCAAGCATGAGATGTCTACTACTGAGTTTGCCGCTTCTGTTCGTCGGATGCACGACCGATCCCGGATTCACTCCGGCCCAACGACTCTCCGGAGAGTGGACGTCCGCCATGGATGGAAGTCGAGTGACGATGTCCCCCGATGGCACGTGGCTGTATGCCTATCTCGACGAGGATGGAAGCCATGTTCTGCCCGGTTCGTTCGAAGCCACCTGGGACATGATCACCTTCACGACCTGGGACGGGCGTTGCGCGGATGTGGAAGGTCGATACGACTACGATCTCTCGATGGATACGCTGATGCTCACCCTGTCGCATGACGACTGTCCCGGCAGGGAGATCCGAATGGAGTATGCGTGGACGCGGGCGATGCGACGAGATACGCCTGCTGTCGACGCGGGCACGCTCGAAGCCATCAGTGAGCAAGAACGATCAGAGTGATCGGGCCGCATCGAGATAGGCGGCATAGGAGGTGGCGATCTCCTTCATGGTGTCGCCACCGAACTTGTCGAGGAACATCGCGGCGACCTCGAAGGCGACCGCATTCTCCATGACCACGCTGGCGGCGGACACCGCACACACATCGCTTCGCTCGTAGTCGCTGTGCTCCGACTGCTTGGTTCGAAGATCGACGCTTGGCATTCCCTTCAGCAGAGTGCTGATGGGCTTCATGGCGCCGGTGACGACGATGGGCATTCCATTGGTCATGCCCCCTTCGATGCCTCCGGCGTTGTTTCGCTCTCGCATGAAACCCAGGAGCGGCGTGTCGCGAAGCGAGTCGTCGTAGGAGATTGGATCGTGGACTTCCGAACCTCTTCTGGAGGCCACTTCGGAGCCCAGTCCGATCTCGACCGACTTGAAGGCCTGGATACCCATGACCGCCGCGGCGATTCTGGCGTCGAGTCGATCGCCCAGGAGGGCGCAGCTGCCAAGACCGATCGGGCAGCCCGTGACATGCACTTCGCAGAGTCCACCGACCGTGTCCTTGTCCACCTTGGCGGCGCGAATGGCCGCCATCATTCCCTCGGTCGCCTTCTGATCGGGCGCGTAGACCTCGGATGCGTTTCGGGCGGTCCGCAGCTCGTCCATCTTCGAGGGGTCGACCACGACGTCCGTCCTGACCTGATGAACACTTCGAACGAAACCGAAGACATTGATTCCGAACGTCTTCAACAGACAGCTCGCGGCGGCACCGGCGGCGGTTCTCGCCGCGGTTTCCCTGGCACTGGCTCTCTCGAGCGTGTCCCGGCAGTCGTCCGTGAGCCACTTGATGCTTCCGGCCAGATCCGCATGGCCGGGTCTTGGCCGATGAATCGGTGGTGTTCGATCGGAATCATCGAGCCGACTGTCCTTGTTGGGAATCTGCATGACCAACGGCGCACCGGTTGTCCTGCCACTGCGGATGCCAGCCAGGAACGTGGCCCGATCGGTCTCGATTCGCTGCCGGGCACCCCGGCCGTATCCACCCTGACGACGTCGGAGTTCTTCATCGATGAAATCGATGTCGAGATCGAGGCCGGCTGGAAAACCCGTGAGGACGGCCAGTCCGCATGGGCCATGTGATTCGCCGGTTGTCAGACAGGTGAGTGAGGACATGATGCCCCCATGCTACCACCGCTCGGCGATTCACCCTAATTTGGACGGGCCAAGCCGCCTCTGGATGACTATCATCCTCCCGTGTCAGATTTAACACCTCGCCAGATCGTCTCGGAACTCGACCGCCACATCATCGGCCAGGACATGGCCAAGCGCGCGGTGGCCGTGGCCGTCCGCAATAGATGGCGGCGACGTCAGCTCGATCCAGACTTCGCTCGCGAGGTCGTCCCACGCAACATCGTGATGGTCGGACCCACCGGGGTCGGCAAGACCGAGATAGCCCGACGACTGGCCCGACTCGTGAAGGCCCCGTTCGTCAAGGTCGAAGCGAGCAAGTTCACCGAAGTCGGCTACGTCGGACGTGATGTCGAATCGATGGTCCGGGATCTGCTCGAGATCGGCATCTCTATGGTGCGATCCGAACATGCCCGATCCGTGAGGGAATCGGCACAGGTCGCCGTCGAGGAGCGACTCGTCAGCCTGCTTCTGGGCGATGAGAACGATGAGTCGACCGGAGGTGATGACGACTCCCATGAATTCGTCCGAACCAGAATGCGTGAGAAGCTCGCCGAAGGTGCGCTCGACGAACGCGAGATCGAGGTCAACGTCCGGGACAACCGACCCACGCCATCCATCAACATGGTCGGAATGGATCAGATGGACACGGGCATGAGCTCGCTGCTCGAGAACCTGGTTCCGGAACGACGCAGCCGACGGCGAGTCACGGTCGAACGCGCACGAACACTGCTGCTCGAGGAGGAGACCGAGAAGCTGCTCGATCAGCAGAAGATCATCGAACAGGCCATCGAACGGACCGAGAACGCCGGCATGATCTTCATCGACGAGATCGACAAGATCGCCTCGAGTGATCGCCAGGGGAACGCCGACGTCAGTCGACAGGGTGTCCAGAGGGATCTGCTCCCGATCGTGGAGGGCAGCGCCATCAACACCAAGCATGGCGTGGTGCACAGTGATCAGATCCTGTTCATCGCAGCCGGCGCCTTCCATGGAGCCTCCGTGAGCGATCTCATGCCGGAGCTTCAGGGACGTTTCCCCATCCGGGTTGAACTCGATGCGTTGACCAGAGAGGATTTCAGACGGATCCTGACGGAGCCCGATGCCGCGATCACCAAGCAGCAATGCGCGCTGCTCGGAACGGAATCACTGGAGATACGTTTCACCGACGACTCGCTCGACGCGTTGGCCGAGCTGGCCGCCCAGGCCAATGCGGAACTCGAGAACATCGGTGCCCGCCGGCTCATGACCGTGATGGAAAAGGTCTTCGAGGAAATCGCATTCGATGCTCCGGATATGGCCGATCGCGGCGAAACGGGCGTCGAGATAACCGAATCGTTCGTTCGGGAACGGCTGGCGCCGCTTCTCAAGGACGAGGATCTGGGACGCTTCGTCCTCTGAGGCAACCGACACCGGGCACACGTTCAGGACTCAAGCAGCGCTTTCCATTCATCCATGGGCGCTTCGCCACCGGTCCATGTCCTGAACTGGCGAGCGGCCTGGGCCAGGAACATCTCATCACCCGTGATGGTGACCGCACCAGCCTGCCGTGCCTGTTGGATCAACGGCGTCCGTCTCGGTTGATAGACCGCATCGAAGACGACCATTCCCTCGCCGAGCACATCGACTGAACCACCAAGGGCCTCCAGTGGCGACAGCTCCGGATCGGGACCACCGGCCATTCCAAGCGTTGTCATGTTGAGCACGGCGTCGAATCCGTCCTCCGATCGTGGCGCTCCCGACCGATACTCGATGGAAGCGGATGCCTCCATGCGTGCCTTCACATCCTCGACCAATCCGCGAGCCCGCTCCTGCGATCGATTGAACACAACGACTCGAGCACCTTCCATCAGCAGACCGATCGCGGCGGCGCGGGCCGCCCCACCGGCGCCCAGCATGGCAACATTCGAATCCTTGAGCGACATCCTCTCTCGCAGGGGACCGATGATGCCCTCGGTGTCCGTGTTGTCCGCCACAAGTGAGCCATCGGGCAGAACGACCAGAGTGTTGGCTGAACCACATCGTTGCGCCATGGGTGTCAGGACACCCCCCGCCTCCTCGACGAATCGAATCAGGTTCTCCTTGTGGGGCGACGTGACCGCGAGACCCGAGAGCTCCAGGGATGGATGATCCAGCATGCACACCAGAGATGCCTTGAACGATTCCCATCCCTCGATCACGGGCATCGGAACAAGCACGCCATCGAAGCCGCTGCGTCGACAGGCCGTGTTGTGCAGCAACGGGCTCAGGGAATGCTCGACCGGATCACCGAGGATCCCGAACACCTTCGTGGACGAACTGATCGAATCGAAGTGGTAGACATCACGAAGTTGCTGGATGGTCAACTGACCGGGTGCCGTCGCCAGATCCTCGCCGTTGGACGCGAAGGTAAGCAGTCCACCGAACTTTCCAGCCAGCACCCGGGACATCACGCCGAATCGACCCATGCACAGCACGATCATCGGTCCCGCCGCCTCGTCGAGCATCTCCATCGCCTCGAGGGAATCCCGAATCGATCTCGCCATCCAAGCGACCTTCACGACAGAGGCGTCGTCCTCACCCCACATGGCGTCGAGCTGCCTGGCCAGATCGTTCGGTCGGCCTTCGAAATCGTGGGTCGACAGCACCAGACCACAATCCTCATCAGCCAGCAGCCGGCCGATCGCGATCCGAAGATCCCGATCACGTCGCCACGCCGCGGATTCGACATCAATGTACTTGGGGATGGCACCAGCCTCGACCAGCGACTGAAGCAGACCCACCCGGTCTGATTCATCGCCACCGAATCGCCCCCCCTCCTCGACCATTCGACAGGTCAGGATGCACGGCAGTGGCGTGTCTTGGACGAGTATCCGGCAAGCACGGTGGCCCGCCTCCTCGACCGCCAGTTCATCGACACGCCATTCGACCAGCTGGGCCCCCAGAGCCGAAGCCGATCGAGCCTGCTCCAGAGCCGAGTCCACTTCGGCTGGGTCGTTGACCTGAATTGAGACGGTGATGAATGACACACGAGGATGGTACCGACGTAGACTCGACAGCATGAATTCCGATGAACAGGCGATGCTGAAAAAAGCGATCGATCATCTCCACACCTGGACGAGTGGCGATCTGAGGTTCGATGAACATATTCGGCCGGTGAAGTACGTCTTCGCACCCGATGGTCGACTCGTGGTCCCGGTGATGGTGGCCATGCTTCAGGCGACCGAGATGGTCGTGCATGTCCCCAGAGCCGACGAAACCGCCATGGAACTGCTTGTCAGTCCGCTGGAACTCGACGAGGACGGACCCGAAGGCGGCCTCGCGGATCGATGGCGGATCTATCACGGCGATCCACCAGATGTGCATTGGGCCAGCCTGACAGTCGATCTGGCTCGATTCCACGGCATGGTCATGGATGGCGAGGCGATCCAGCAACCCAATCCATTCGCACCGCTTGAGCCGGCCATCTGCGGCGAACTCAATCGTGATCATGTGGAGAAGGTTCGAGCGGCTCTCGTGAAGACGCTGGATGTCGATACGGAAGAACCGAGAGTCGTCGGCGTCGATCCACGTGGAATCGACGTACGAGCCCGGTTCGATGTCGTCAGACTCGCCTTCGATCATGTACTGGATGAGGGAGACGACATCCGGTCGACTGTGATCGATCTCATCAGCTGATCGACCGATCAGCTTCGACGGAGATGATCCACCACGTCGCTGCTTCCCAGACCGGGTCGATGAACCAGCACGCGGCACTCGATGCCCAACTGCTTCACCAATGCATGCTCGTTGATCTCCTCGGGAGCATAGTCGCCACCCTTGACGAAGAGATCCGGCATGACCGATTCGATCAATCGATGCGACGTGGGCTCCTCGAAGGGGATCACGTAGTCGACGCATGCCAGCTCGGACAGGATGGCCATCCGATCGTCGAGTCCGTAGACGGGACGCCCCTGCCCCTTCATCAGGGCAACCTGTTCGTCCACGTTGACGCCGACCACCAGTACGTCCCCCTGATTCTTCGCATCACGGAGATAGCCGACGTGACCGGCATGGATCACATCGAAGCAACCATTGGTGAGCACGATGCGATGACCCGCCTGTCGATGGACAGCCAGTTCGACGGCCAGTTCCTCATCGCTTCTGATCTTGTCTGTCAAAGGCTTCTGTCGACGAAGGATCTCACGCTGGATCTCCGCCAGTGGAATGGCCCGCGTACCGAAGCAGGCCACTTCAAGCCCGGCGGCCACGTTCGCGAAACGCGTCGCATCCACCCAGTCCAGTCGATTCGCCCTGGCGGCCGCGATGGCGGCGATGACGACATCACCGGCTCCGGTCACGTCGTAGACAGCCTGTGCTTCCGTGGGAATGACGGCCGGGGATTCGCCCTTGGCAAGCAGCAGGGCGCCGTCCTTGTCGAGCGTCAGGACAACGGCATCGCACTCGAGCTGGGAGGACAAGGCCGACGCCATGTCGACAGGAGAGGATGATTCCCCACCCGTCGCCAGTTCCGCCTCTGTCCGATTGGGTGTGATCGATGTCGCCGAGTGGTACTTGCTGTAATCCTCCAGGAGCGCCGGATCGACGATGACCTCCACGCCTGCGGCTCTGGCTGCCGCGATGGTCGCCTGGCAGATCACAGGAGTGCAGACGCCTTTGTTGTAGTCCTCAAGGCAGACCACGTCGATCCCATCCATCTTCGATTCGATGAGGGACTTCAGCGACTGCTCGATGTCCGAATCCAGCGGGCTGCTTGATTCGATGTCCAGTCGGAACATCTTCTGCGGATGACGGTGCTGGGCCAGACCGACGAGACTTCGCTTCACCGTCGTCGGACGGCTGGCATCCTCGAGCAATCCCTCCGTGTCGACACCACTCTCCTTCAGGCAGTCGCGAAGATGGGATGCCGCCTGATCATTGCCCACGACTCCGCAGCAGACGACTTCGCCACCCAGAGACGCCAGGCAGCGTGCCACATGCGCGGCGCCGCCGGCGGATCGTTCCTCATGCTCGGCCTTGAGCACCGGGACCGGGGCATCCGGACTGAGTCGACCCGCATCGCCATGGACGATTTCATCAAGCATGAAATCCCCAACGAGCATGGCTCGAAAAGAGGAGAGTCCCGCAACCTTGTCCAGCAGCGTCGTCATGAGGTGGCTTCCGCGGAGTTCCTGGTGACCGGATCCACGACCGCGTCGCGAATCAACTGACTGAGGGCCTCTTCGCCATCGAGAAATCTCAACTCGAGGCGAGGTACGACTATCGGTACCTGAAGGCGGTCCAAGTCTAGCACGTCGCGGGCCTTGACCCAATCCTTTGCCGTCATGAGAATCGCATCCGCATCGAGCACTTCCGACAGAAACGACGCTTCGGCCTGACTGAATGGCTGATGATCGCGAATGGAACGTTCATGGGTCACGGTGGCACCGAGCACCCTGAGCTGTGATCTGACCGTTTCCGGAGAGCCGATCCCAAGCCGGACGACCACGCGTCTGGAATGAAGCCAGTCGATCTCGACATCACGAGTACCCGTCTTGTCGATGATCGTCAGACTCGACCAGACATGACTGCACCAGGCGATCGGCCGACGTCCATGGACGGTTTCGACCAGTGAGGACAGGGATGGATCGATTCCACGAGAACCGGTGATGATCACCGCGTCGGCCCGTGCGAGTGAATGCAGGGGTTCACGCAGACGGCCCATCGGAAGCATCGCGGCCGTCCGCAGGGAATCATGCTGGGCGATGAGAACCAGATCGAGATCCCGGTGGAGCGCGCGATGCTGGAACCCATCATCCATGACGACACATTGCACATTCGGATTGGAAGGAAGCTCGCGGCGAAGCACGTCGACACGATCACCTCCGACGAAGATCGGTACATCGGGATCATGATCGCGGTATTCGAGCACCTCGTCGGCCATCTGCCCCGGCTTGGCTCCATATCCACGCGTGAGAATCGCAGGACGGAGATCCATCTCGCTCAACTGACCGACGACCCATCGCACCATCGGTGTCTTGCCGGTCCCACCCATGGACAGGTTCCCGACAGAGATGACCGACGGCTCCACACGAGTGACGCCATGACCACGATCGAATCGATCGTTTCGCCACCGGATCACGCCTCCGTAGATCCTCGAGCCAACAGTCTTCACTAGATCAAACGCGCCCATTACGACTCCGGAGTCCCGGACCGATCGGAGTGGAGAACGGATCGGAGTTTCTGCATGGGCAATCCCACGATTGTCGTCTCATCACCGATCCACTCCAGAGGCCAGCCGGTCTGTTCCCGTTCGAAGAGGTTGTAACCACCCGCCTTCCCCTTCCAGAGATCCGTCTGGAGATAGGCTTCAATCATCTCATCGGACAGATCGCCCATGATGACACAGGCCGAGTCGCTGAAGATGCATCGACGGCCGATGGAGGGATCGAGAAGACAGACCGATGTGGTCACCAGATGGGATCGCCCCCTGAAGGCAAGCAGAAGGTCTCTGGTCTCCTCGATGTTCGCAGGCTGGCCGATGACCCGGCCATCGAGATCGCAGACCGTGTCCGCTGCCAGAATCGTGCATCGATCCCCCTCCGAGGAGGGCTTGTTCGCCATGACAGAGCTTGCTTTCAACCAGGCCATGGCCGAGGACCATTCCACGGCGGAAGCGCCCTGACTGGACAGTCGTCCATCGTCGACATGAGGTGATTGGACCTCGATGTCCCATCCCTCCGCTTCGAGCATGGAGCGTCTTCGAGCGGAGGTGCTCGCGAGAATGATGCGAGGTACCCAGCTCATGCCGAGTGCTCGATTGGATCAGCACCGCGGCGGGGATTGGAATCGTCCATCAGGATCGTCTGGACCAGATCAACCACCTCATCCACCGAGACGGGCTGCATCAATGAATCGCCCAGACTCCTGTCCCTGTAGTTCACCGGTCGCCCCGGAGGGGCGTAGACGACCTGCGATCGAAGTCCATAGGGGCCAACGAGCGATGGTTGCGTGGGACCATAGAGTCCGACACAACGACCACCGAGTCCGACCGCCATGTGGAGTGCCGCCGTGTCATTGGCCACTGTGACGGCTGATTCCTGGATGCACGCCATCAATTCACCAACGGTCGTCTGACCGGCCACATCGTGGACCATCATCCCCGTGGATGTCCGGATTCGACCAGCCAGCTGACGTATCTGTTCACGCTCGCCGGGACTGCCGACCAGCACGAATCGTTTCAGTGAACTGTTCCCGAGTCCCTCGATCAATGAGATCCAATGCGAATCCGGCCATGCCTTGCTGGGCCAGCGTGTCGTGGTCGCCAGAACCGCATAGGGCGATTCGATACCGAGTCGTGCCTTGTCGGCCTGCCATGACTCCATGGATTCCGGAGGAGGGTACAACCGCATGTCCGGAACCGGAGTGATGTCCAATGGCGCCAACAACCCCAGCATGCGGTCGACCGCATGGGCATCGGATCCGACACTCACTCGCTTGTTGTACGCCAGCCAACCACCCTCTCTGGCATCTCGATAACCGATCCGGACGGACGCTCCCGAGGACCAGGCCATCAATCCGCTGCGACCAAGCCCCTGACAGTCGACCACCACGTCCCAATTGCCCCGCTTGAGCGATCTCATCCATCGAATGGATTTCGTGAGGACAGCCGGATTCGTGGCCCATCTGGCCAGT
>DEYM01000154.1 GCA_002364555.1 Phycisphaerales bacterium UBA3158
TCGAGCAGATTCATCACGCCATCCTGATCCCGGTCACCATTGGGATCCTCCAGAATGAGGGTCTCAGAAGGATCGCGTGTGAGGAACTGCTGAGTGGCTTGGACGGATTGAGGTG
Organism: Phycisphaerales bacterium UBA3158; assembly: GCA_002364555.1. Taxonomy (GTDB): domain Bacteria; phylum Planctomycetota; class Phycisphaerae; order Phycisphaerales; family SM1A02; genus UBA1668. Next base: position 116 of record DEYM01000154.1, read on the forward strand.
TCTCGGCGATCTTCTGGTCACAGCTATCGCCCGTGGACAGGAATCGGGCCAGTGGACAGGGAAGGCCTGTATAGCCGGATAGAGCGGCCAATGTGAGTATGGCAATGGGGAAGAAAATACGCATTACGTGACCTTATGTGTGCTTCGGGGGTAAGCAGTACTAGATACGCTCAACAGGTGGTCAAAGGTTGCGAGGATGTCAGATAATCGAGAGATAAGTCCTGATTATTCATTTCATTACAAGCATTCATCAGATTCTGATGAAGTCGGTCATCTTCCCACGCAACTGGGTCCAGTATTCACATGATTTACTGGCGGATGGGTCCGGTTCACGGGCTGATGCGGTGGCACATCCGAAATCGAATACTCGTCGATGTTCAGGATCCGATGGTCTGGATGGCGTGGCTCGCGACTACTCGCATGAGCCCCATGAATCGATGATCAGAAGAATATCAGCCACATCGGTGGTTCCGTCATTGTTGCAGTCCCCGCCGGATGCACCCCACTGATCGATCGCCTGAAGAAGATCATTTATCCCCACCTGGTCATCTCCAGTGAGATCGGCAGGACATCCGTTGGCCAGAATCACGGCCTCGTTGGCATTGACCATGCCCCATCCATAAGAGGTGTCGTACCCCGGACTCCCGAGATCGGTGGCAGTCGAGTAGAGGATGTCCTCGACTTCGAATGCATCGAGTGAATCGTCGACGGACAGGACGAGTGCCGCACAGCCGGCTGCATATGGAGATGCGAACGAGGTTCCCCACATGAAGCTGTAGTCGGTGTTTGTATAGCCATCGGCTCCGGTTCGATCAGTTGAATAGATCGCCGCCCCCGGGGCAGTCATGCTCTGTCCATTTCCATACGTGCTGAAGCCGGCAAGGGCACCCGTGTTCTCAAGTGCCCCAATGGCGTTCACCGTCTCGAGATTGGCTGGATAGCCGATGAATTCAGAGGAGTCATTGCCTGAGCATGCGAAATGCACCATTCCATTGTTACGCGTTGATTCATACAGTGCTTCTATCGCGGCGCTTGATCCACCATAGAGGTTGCTGTTGTTACTGACGCGTGCACCAATGTCCTGTCCCCAATCGATCGCATCGGCCGTCCAGCTGTAGGAGGCGGACCATCCGCCACTGCAGTCCAGGCTCGATACGAAACATCTTGCGGAGACCGTCAGGCATCCAGGTGCGACACCAGCGGTACCGATTGAATTGTTGACTCTCGCGGACACGCAGCCCGAGACGGGAGTTCCGTGATAGTCGCATTCATTACCGGGGCCACCATTCAAGAGCGGATCGCCGGTGAAGTCCTTGCCGGTTATCTGGTTGATGTCGGGATGATTCTGCTGTGTTCCGGTATCGATGATCAGGACAATGATCGAGTCGTCACCCTGCGTGGTATCCCAGCATTCCAGGATATCCATGTCCATGTCCGCGACCCCCGGTCCCCAGCCGACATCCTGTCCCGTGTTGTGCAATCCCCAGCAGGACGGGAAGCCGGGATCATTCGGAACGGCAGCACCGCCACCGATGAAGGTCATGTCCGGTTCGGCGAATCGGGTAGCGCCATGGGTCGCGATCTTGTTGGCTTGGGCCAGTATTTCAAATCCGTTCCTGGAGTCGCTTTGGATCTTGTACGAGCCCGGAAGCGCATTCCATGCCTGTTGTCCAACTGGCCTGACAGCCATCGAATCGAGTATGGAATTCACTTCATCGGTGCCGTTTTCGTCGTTGAATTGAGCAAGAATCACCGGTGAGGCGACCAGTGGTTGACCACCGGAATTGATGAAGACCGGTGAGGCGTAGAGTACGCCTGGCCGCTCGGAGAGTTTCTGGACGAGACTGACGAGACCTTTGACATCGCGAAGATCCTGTGGAACTTCCAGCACATGAAGATCGTCTGCGAGGATCTGCAGAACAGGGAGATCATCCAGCTGCTCGAGATCCTTCGACACCGAATCAAGATGCACGGCGACCTGGGCAAAGTCGTAGGTCAGAGACTTGCGTTCCTTGAAACGGTACATGTGAGGCGATTGGAGATCGAGGTGCACCCCGGATTCGGATGGTGCGATTCGACTGGGATCCATTGCCGAAGCAGTGGATGCAACCAGCATGGCGACTGTGATGGCAAGGCTCGTCTTCATGTTTGATCCAATTCGATTTAAAAACAGTGTCTTCGGATTACCGACAGGCGATCGTTCAATCGTAACTGCTGAATGAATCAGGTTTCGATAAAAAAAACCGACCGGGTGAAAATCGGAAGCTACTTGATTCGTTTGATTGGCCAGGCATGTACATGCACCGGTCTGGCTGCATGGCACAGTGGGGGGCCGTCGATTTCAAGTCCCGCCTCGGCCACCAGTCGATCGTCGAGTTGTGGAACGTCCGCCTCGCACAGCTGCCAGGGATCGTGATGGACGACGCCGCGCCAGACACGTCCACGCGAGGCCGAATAGAGGCAATAGCGTTCCGTCAGGAAATGTTCGATGGAACCCGGAGAGGTTTGTGGAAGTTCCTCGCCCACACGCCACTGGATACGGCTGCCGATTCCCGAGGGTCTCTTGACCGTGTAGGTGCATAGATCGCCTTCATGGCTGACCTTGAACCTGGCGAACACATAGTTGAGCTTCCAGATCAGCCTGGCTGTCCAGACCGCCAGCGGGTTGGCCGCATCGAGACTGAAGAACCAGACACCCGGCACTCCGTTGCACTTCACATACGTTCGGACGTTGCATTCATGGAACCGGGTGAATCCCGGGATTCTGGGCAACGACCACATCCTGACCCGGTCCATGGTGAAGGGGACCAGTCCGATCCAGGCCTTGCCATCATGTGTATCGGCTTCGAGACCTGATGGCAGAAGCGACTGGAGCTGATCGGCATCGACCGGCCAGTGCATGAAAAGGAGATCACGCCAGACCATGTCGATGGCCCAACCAGGCGTGTCGTGTCTATTTCTCCACTGTTCTGTCTGCTCGGAAGCCGTCATGGTGTTCATCGATTCCTGTCATCCAAGCGGGTTGATCGGACATCAGGAGGGTTAAAAGTCAATGAAAGAGGCTTCGTATGATTCCCAACCAGTGTCTCTTGACCATGAATCGGCCATTGATCAACGTCGCCGTGGCCACGAGCGTCCCCTTGACCCGTACCTGGATGGTCACGGGGTCGGTGTCAGGAGTTCCGCCCACCGGAATGGGTCTTGGAAGTTCCTTCTGCAGGTGGCGAATGGAGCCCAGTGATTCGAAGTCCATGGTCAGCTGTGAATCCTGCCCGTGGAGCCGGGCATGATGTAGTCCTGATCGGATACTGAGATCACCGCTGAGTCGTATTCCCACGTCCTAGGCTCCGTCGTGTGTGCGAGTCTGGATTCGAAGCGTTCCATCGAGCTGCCATGATGCATTCTTGGCATTTTCACCGGTGCTGCTGGGCACGCCGATGGTCATATTCTCGAATGTATAGATGATTTCGGCGTTTTTACCGGTCAGATGCTCGTAGAGGCCCATGGCCAGTTCGGGCCAGGTGTGGGTTTCATTGGATGACATGTCGATTCCTTAGCGTGGATGAATGGAGTGTGTGCAGGGACCCCCCCTGCGGTAGACCAATCGTAGGCGCTTCATCGGCTGGGGACCACGGCTAGTTTGAAACAAGAAACAGCCCCGAAAGGGTCTCTGCCGGGGCTGTGGTGGGTTCAGTAGCAGGATTTTCCAAAACGACTCAGTGCCGTAAGTATGTCATCCACATTGACCACGCCGTTGCCATCACAGTCGGCGTTGACATCATTCGAACCCCAGGCAGACAGGATGTAGATCACATCGTTGGTATCGATGAAGAGATCGCCGGTGGCATCGCCGAGGCAATCAGGGCATTCATCGGCAATGGTGTTGCCTCCATAGTCGTTCCAGTTTCCATCGATCTGATCGAGATCATTACCACAGACAATGCTATCCACGAGGAGGCAGATGCCGCCATCAAAGTCGACATGGATCCCACCACCTTTGTAAGAAGCCCTGTTGTTCAAGACGGCGCTCCCGTCAAGTATTGCAATACTCGAGGAATCACAGTTGATGCCACCCCCGGTACCGGCAGTGTTATCCAGGATCTGACAGCTGATGATGTCGGGATCGCTACTGAAGCAGTTGATTCCGCCACCTTTGTACGCCGAGTTCTCGGAGAGCGTGCAATTTGTGATAGTGACATCACTGTAAAGGCAGCTGATGCCGCCTCCGCGTTGGTCGGCTTGATTGTTCGTGATCATGCAGTTTGAAATGACAGCATGGCTTTGCGTGTAGCAGAATATTCCACCACCAGAACACGAGAACTCAGAGCTGCTGGCTGTATTGCCCGAAATCGTGCAGTTGGTGATAGTGGGAATGCTCTGGTAGCTGGTTATGCCGCCTCCATCCTTGGAGCTGTTATTCATGATTATGCAGTCGACGATGTTGGAGTCACTGTTCTGCAAGTGGAGTCCGCCACCGTAGTTTTCACATGTGTTGTTGGATATCAGGCAATCGTCGATGGTGGAGCTCAGGCCGATCGAGTTGATTCCACCACCCTTGTAGGTAGCTGAGTTCCCCTGGATCTTGCAGCCGCTGATCGAGGCGGTGATATCAAATCCGGCTTTGCCCCTGCACCTGATGCCGCCTCCGTATCCCTGGACATTTTCTGTCCCAGCCGAGTTTCCCTCGATCGTACAGTCGCTGATGATGATGTGTTCATTGGTGTAGCAGGAGATTCCGCCTCCAGAGCTGTTGGCGGCATTGTTGGAGATCGTGCAATCGGTGATGACGGGGTTGCCTCCTGATGAGTTGATACCGCCGCCATTGCTGTAGATGAGAAGCTCGTCTCTACCAGTCGTGTTCTTCATGACCGTGCAACTGGAGATGTTCGGGTTGCTCATGTCCCCACACCAGATTCCACCGCCACCATATATGGAGGTGTTGTTCGTGATCGTGCAGCCGGTGATGGTGGGGTCTGCGAAGACGCAGTAGATACCGCCGCCGAAGTTTGCGGAACCACCAGTGATGATCAGGTCTTTGATCACGGTGCCTTTGTCTTCCTCGGATTGAATCACGAACACGCTGCTGCCGGCATTGCCGCCATTGATGGAAGTTGCCAGAGATCCATTGCTGTTGAGTGTGCCCTGGATGGTGATTGCCTTGCCGCCTGGGTTGAGGAGATGTTCGTTGTATGTGCCGGCTTCTATATGAATCACATCACCATCTTTCGACGCATCAATGGCATCTTGTATCAGTGCATGGTCATTGGGGACATTGATCAAATCGGCGAGCGATGCAGATGTTCCAATGAAAATTGAACAGAATCCGATGGTTGCTACGCTGATGTGTTTCATATGAACGTCATCATGCCAGATCAATTTTCAAGATCAAGGGTGTACGTGCCATAACGAGAACATGGGCAACAAAAACCCCCGATAGAGTCTCTGCCGGGGGCACTCTGGATCACAGTTGATGTGATCCAGATGGGGGATACGGGTTCAGATGAATCAAGGCATTTGAAGTGTGTCTGAGTGAGCAAAGGAGAACAGCTTGTGACGGTATCTA
>DEYM01000115.1:0-5070 GCA_002364555.1 Phycisphaerales bacterium UBA3158
ATGAAATGACGACACTTGACGCAGGACATCGTGAGCAGCCTCGACTTGTCAATGACAACTATCTGACTCATACGCGCGGAATTCTCTCATGGCTTCTGACGCTTGATCACAAACGCATCGGCTTGATGTATCTGGTCTCCGTCCTCGGCGCCTTCTTCATGGGTGGCGTGTTCGCACTTCTCGTGCGAACCCAGCTGCTGACTCCCGAAGGCGCGATCATGGAACAGGCCCAGTACAACCAGGCGTTCACGCTCCATGGTGCGATCATGGTCTTCCTCGTGATCATTCCCAGTGTCCCCGCGGCACTGGGCAACTTCATCCTGCCGATCATGCTTGGTGCCAAGGACGTGGCGTTCCCACGCCTGAACCTCTTCTCCTACTACCTGTGGGTCATCGGAGCGTTGTTCTTCATCCTGGCGTTGTTCACGGGTGGATTGGATACCGGCTGGACCTTCTACACGCCTTACAGCACCGATTCGACACCGAACACCGGTGCCATGGGTGGAGCCATCCCGGCACTGACGGGGGCCTTCATTCTGGGCTTCGCCTCCATCTTCACCGGCATGAACTTCATCGTGACGATCCACCGTCTGCGTCCACCGGGCATGACCTGGTTCCGAATGCCGTTGTTCCTGTGGTCCCTCTATGCCACCGCCGTCATCCAGGTGCTGGCGACTCCGGTACTGGGAATCACCCTGGTTCTCGTGATTGTCGAACGAGCCTTCGGGATCGGCATCTTCGATCCCTCCCTCGGTGGTGACCCGGTTCTCTACCAGCACTTCTTCTGGTTCTATTCCCATCCGGCCGTATACATCATGATTCTGCCGGCCATGGGGATCATCAGTGAACTGATTTCGGTCCACAGTCATCGCCATATCTTCGGCTACAAGTTCATCGCCTGGAGTTCGATCGCCATCGCGGTCTTCTCCTTCCTTGTCTGGGGGCACCACATGTTCACCTCGGGCCAGTCGGCCCTCGTGACCGTGATCTTCTCGGCAATCACCTTCTCGGTGGCCATCCCATCGGCGGTGAAGGTCTTCAACTGGCTGGCGACCATGTACAAGGGCCACATCAGCTGGAACACGCCCATGCTCTATGCGATGGGGTTCCTGTTCATCTTCACGATCGGTGGTCTGACCGGATTGCACCTCGGGACATTGGCCACGGACGTGCACCTTCACGACACGTATTTCGTGGTGGCCCACTTCCACTACGTCATGATGGGCAGCGCCTTGCTGGCCTTCATCGGTGGTATTCATCACTGGTGGCCCAAGATGACCGGACGCATGTACAACGAGAATGCCGGACGAATCGGCTGGTTCCTCGTCTTCGTCGGATTCAACGTGACGTTCCTGACCCAGTTCATGCTGGGCAGCCAAGGCATGCCACGTCGGTATGCGACCTATGAAGGTCTCCAGCAGGACGTCTTCCAGCCGTACCACATCATCTCGACCTGTGGTTCATACGTGATGGCGCTGGGCTTCTTCCTGACGGCGATCTATCTGGTGGCATCCCTCTTCAATGGTCGTCGGGCATCGGCGAATCCATGGGGCGGCCGCAGCCTCGAATGGCAGTGCACATCCCCGCCACCACATGACAATTTCGCCACTCAGCCCGAGGTAGGCGACTGCTACGACTTCACGGTTCTCGAATGGAGCGACGAGGAGAACGGATACGTCTGGAAATCCGACGGCCGTCCAGCTCATATCAACGCGACGACACAAGACGGGGGACATGCTTCGTGACGCAGATTGACGCAGGCATGACACACGACCATGTGCATGATGATCACCATGATCATCCTGACCATCTCGGTCACCATTGGCAGGACTCGACCCAGCAGTTCGAAGCCGGCAAGCTGGGAATGTGGCTCTTTTTGACCACGGAGATCCTTCTCTTCGGCGGCCTGTTCGTGGCCTATGCCGTCTGGCGCGGCAATCATCCGGAGATCTTCCTCTATGGTTCCCAGTTCCTGGACACCTTCATGGGCGGTCTCAATACCTGCGTTCTGCTGATCAGTTCCATGACCATGGCCATGGCCGTGACCCTGGCAGCTCGGGGAAAGATGGTGGCTGTCGCCATCTGCCTGGTCCTCACCCTGTGCGGTGCAGGCGGTTTCATGGTCATCAAGTACATCGAATACAACCATAAGTTCCACGAGGGACTTTTTCCGGGCATAGCGTTCTACGACGAGCCCAGTGCATCGGAGCTGTGGCTCCCGCTGGATCAACAGGGCCACAAGGCCGAGGCCGAGGCCGCCGCTCTGGCTGAAAAGCAGTCGGCTGCATTCGCGATGACGACCCAGCGTGAATCAGAGATGCCACCGGCCCCCGCGGATGCAGAGGTCTGGACCCAGGCCGCCGCGGCCACGGGGCCCGAAGGTTTCACCGACAGCAGGCTCAAGGTCGAGACCTCGGAGCTTCGAATGTTCATGCCTGAATCCGTGATCGCCAAGGTCGAGGATTCCAAACCGATGTTCGAATACGCGGAGAACCATTCGCCCGGCGAGATCATCCATCTCCCGCATCCGCTTCAGGATCCCGAGCGTCCGGTCAATGCCCAGAAGTTCTTCACGATCTACTTCCTCATGACTGGACTCCACGGCATCCATGTGATCGTCGGTGGGATCGTCATCATCTGGCTGCTGGTCATGACCATGATCGGCCGCTTCAGCAGGGATTACTACACACCGATCGATCTCGGTGGCCTGTACTGGCATATCGTGGATGTCATCTGGATCTTCCTGTTCCCACTCTTCTATCTGATCTGACGGACACATCATGGGTAATCACGAACACGGCGCTGTCGATCACATAGTCCCCCTGAAGATGCTCATCGGGACCTGCCTGTCACTCCTGTTTCTCACAGGCGTGACCGTCTGGGTCGCCGAACTCGACTTCAACATCATGAACATCCCCTCGATGAACCTGACCGTCGCTCTTTCCGTCGCGACCGTCAAGGTCCTGATCGTGTCGATGATCTTCATGCATCTCCGCTGGGATCGATCCTTCATCGGCTTCATCTTCGTGATGTCGTGTGTGCTCGTATTCCTCTTCATTGGATTCGCCTTGACGGATACTTCCGAGAATCTGCCGAAGATCATTCCGGGGAATACTCCGGACATCCAGTTGAAGCTCGATTCGCTCCAGGCATCCGCAGCGGAAGCTGCCGCTGCTGCTTCTCCGGAACAACAGGGCGATGCGATCCAGTAGTGAATCGGCATCCGGTCACGGCGACCGGCTGGTCTACCAGAGCGAGCGTGAACGTCTCGCCGCCGGTAGCTTCGGCATGCTGTTGTTTCTGGCTTCCGTCGTCATGCTCTTCGGGGCGACGATACTGGGTCTGCTGGCCATTCGGCTCGATGCATCCACCTGGCCCGAGAACCTGCCCGGCCTGCCAACGGTCGTTTGGACAAGTACGTTCATCCTCTGTCTGAGCAGCGTGACGATGCAATGGGCGGTCGTGGCATCCCGCAACGGAAGATCCGTGTCCACCAGATGGGCGATCGGCCTGACCGTGCTGCTGGGCCTGGGTTTTCTCTACTTCCAGACGCTCGCCTGGATCGAGTGGAATGACGCCATCAGGATCATGGTCGATGAAGCGCAGGCTGCCCAACTGGCCTTGACGGGTTTCCATGTGCTCACGGCCGTCCATGCCGCTCATGTCATCGGCGGATTGATTCCACTGGCCGTGATCGCCTGGGCGGTCTTCTTCATTGGTTGGCGATCCGATCGATCCAGAGGCATCCACTACACGGCGATGTACTGGCACTGTCTCGATGCCATCTGGATCGCGTTGGTCATCACGCTTGTGGTGATTCTCTGAATACCCGGCTCGTCATCGCTCAGGAGCAACTCTCTCCTCGGGCGTTCTCAATGCCCCGAGCGTTCCATCGAGCAGGACTTCGCCACTGAGATCATCGAGCGTTCCGGCCATACCATCAGGACCGATGCTGACGATTCTCGCCATCGGAGCATCCGAGTCGTAGGAACCAGGCAACATGATCAGCAGCATCGGCTGTCCCCATCCATCCTGAGGCGCCTCGTCCCCGGATCCCGGAATGCCGGAGCCCTGGGAGATGGACTTGGCCCAGATTCCAGCCGACGATTCCGTGGCCAGTCGAGCCTCCTCGTCTCTCGACTGCCGCATCGGGTTGGTGCTTGATCCATCCGCATGCAGTCGAAACCGATTGGAGTCGACTCGTGGTGGATAGGTGTTGTCGCTTCGATCGACATCGGCGATCTCGTCATGTGGATCAAGCGTCACTCTCGCGATGGCCTTTGGTCGGATCAGCATCGCGGTAGTCGTACGATGATCCGAACGCCAGAGATCGGCGGGCAGGGTGATCTGCTCCAGCTGCCCGTCCTCGTATTCGATCTCGAGAGGCAGCGGCATGATCTGCGCACCATTGCTCGAGAACGAGAGGATATGGAAATAGTCCTCCGAATCCAGCAATGCATGGTCTCTGCTGTCGATCTGCTCGAGAAGCCTTTCCCGGGCGCGTATCTGAGCTGGTCTCACCGCATGTTCATCGAACGTGCTGTAGAAGTCGATCAACTCGGGGAACCGATCCGTTCGACGATTCACTCCCTCGTTGCGAGTGGCCGTGATGGGAGTGGGTTCATCCATCGATTCCTCGGCACGATCGAGCTCGTTCTCGAGTTCCGGTCGTTCACTGTTGACCCGCCACGTCTCCACTCCGGAGAGTTCGATGTCCACTGGCTGGGTGGAGTAGAACCAGCCTCGCCAGAACCAGTCGAGGTCCTCGCCCGAGGCGTCCTCGATGCTTCTGAAGAAGTCGGCGGGTTCCGGTCTCTTGAAGGCCCATCTCGATGCGTACTTCTTGAACGCGTAGTCGAAGAGCTCGCGTCCAACGACGGTCTCCCTGAGGATGTTGAGTGCCGTTGCCGGCTTGGCATAGGCATTGGGACCGAACTGGAGTATCGATTCGCTGGTCGTCATGATCGGCCGCTGGTTCTCGCTGGCCATGTAGCTGGTGATGTCGCGAGGAAGTCCTCGCTCACGAGCATACGATTCCTCCCATTCACGTTCTGCCAGGAACTGGACATA
>DEYM01000115.1:5497-7145 GCA_002364555.1 Phycisphaerales bacterium UBA3158
ATGACCGAGATCAGTCCATACTTCGTTCTCTGTGAATAGGTCCCATCCTTCTCAGGCCGTGGCCCGTTGAAGGTGATCATCGGATATTCCATTCCGCCACCGATGGGTCCGTTGACCGAGATCGCGACCGGCCATGGATAGGGGAAGACATGTTTCGAGTACTGCTCCAACCCATGCGCCACGGCATGTGTCGAGTAAGTGTCCCAGAGCCCATCGCCCTCCCGAGGCCAGTAGGACATCGCCATTGAACGCTCGTCGTAGCCGGGTATCTCGACACCCATGGCATCCCACGCGAAGTCGGGAGAACTGGCCCAGGCGAAGTCCCTCACATTGTCGGCCTTGAATCTCCAGGTGCGTGTCTTGTCGGTGTTGTCTGCGCATCTGGAGTCGGCCTCCTCGCGATTCACGATCATGACGGGCCTGTCGGAGAGGGCCGCCTCCGCGAGGCGTTCCTGCTCCTGCTGAGTCAGCACCTCGTCAGGGTTGGCGAGTGTCCCGGTCGAGGCCACGATGTGGTTGGCCGGTACCGTCAGTGCCAGTTCGTAGTCGCCGAATTCAAGCGTGAACTCGCCACGACCCAGGAAGGGTCTCGTCTGCCAGCCGTCGTAATCCGTGTAGGCCGCCATGCGGGGGAACCATTGCGCGACCTGGTAGACGCTGCGACCATCGTCGAAGATCTCATAGCCGCTTCTTGCGCCGAATTCATCGTTGGGGACGATGAGATGGTTCCAGTCGATGCTGAACTCGAACTGTTCATCCGGCTTGAGCGGCGATGCGAGATCGATCCTCATCATCGTGCCGGTGATCACGTACTCGAGAGTCGAGCCGGTCGAATCCCGGATGGCGGTGATGTTGGTGCCCCCGGGAAAACGTTCCTTGCCCAGATGCGACCGAAGTGATTCGAAGCTCATGCCCCTGGACAGATCCGGCGCCGTCTGGGACAGCTTGCCGCGGGAGTCGGATCGAAAACGGTTCTGGTCCAGCTGGACCCATAGATAGTCGAGCGTGTCCGGGCTGTTGTTGTAGTAGGTGATCGTCTCCGATCCGATGACGCGATGCTCGGCCACGTCGAGAGTCGCCTCGATCCTGTAGTCGGCTCTCTGTTGCCAGTACTCCGGTCCCGGTGCACCCGAGGCGGTTCGAAACTGATTGGGGCTGGGGAGCGCATCGTCGTCGAGACGGGCGAACGGATCGTTTCGCTCGAGCGTCACCTCCGGCCGCCAATGCTGTTCCCCCGGATGCAATGCGAATGAAGCGCTTGTCATCAAGGCCAACGACAGAAGTTGGAATAGCCTGTTCATGAAAAAACCTCCCGGGGATTTCCCGGGAGGCAATCGTATCAATTGAATGGAGGATCGGTTCAGCAGTCACCGAAGTTCGACAGCAGGGCCAGAACGTCATTCACATCCAGGGCACCATCGTCATTGACGTCGCTGGGACATCCGTCGCAGTCGCTTCCCCAGGCACTGAGAAGCTGGAGCACATCGTTGACGTCGACGACGTCGTTTCCATCGATATCGCCTTCGCAACCAGGTTCCTGAGGATCGCAGTTCACCGATATCATCGTGATATTGTCCACGGCGGCCTCGACACGCGAGGTCTGGTTGAGATCATTGGCATTGAAGCGGATTCGGAATCGTTCATTGAC
>DEYM01000078.1:0-35403 GCA_002364555.1 Phycisphaerales bacterium UBA3158
TCCGCAGGAGCCGCGACATCCCATCGAGGTGGGTGCAATGCATAGTTCGAGCCTGCGGAGGTCAGTGGGCTGCCCCCATCCGCATGCCCCTGATTGTCGAGCAGCTGCATCTCCGGCCCCGTGTAGTAGACCGCATCGCCGGTATCGGAGACGTTGAAGAACACACCACTGTTGCCGCCTGGCTCAACCTTCCAATCAAGAGACAGCTCGAAATCATCGAATTGCTCGCGTGTGATGATGTCCCCGGACGGCCGGGTCCGAATGAGTTGGCCATCCCGAATGGTCCATTCATCTGGAAAATGATCCTTGCCGAATCCTCTCCAGAGATCCATCGACTCACCGTCGAAGAGCAGGGTCCACCCCTGGGCCTCCTGCATCGGCGTCAAACGGTTGTGTCCATCCGTTCGGGTCGCGTGGTCGGGCGTTCGTGTCCGACCGGGCACCTGATGCATGGTGTACCAAGCCTCATTGCTGTGAAGAAGCTGCCCCACCTGATTCGACCAGGGACCGACGAGCTGCATGTGAATGAGCGATTCGGATCGAAGATCATCCATCTCGATGAAGACGGAACGGTCACCGGCGAGCACGGTGGCCTGATCGACGAGCAGTCGCCTCGATGCTGCCTGATCCGAACTCCCATCCATGGGTCTTTCGACGATGAACCAGGCGGAGGGATCCGAGGCCACCAGAGGATCGACCGGATCGGAGAACGTGATCATCAAACCGTTCTCGTACGCCTCGATGGATTGCATCTGGAACAGATGATGGTTCATGTTCAGACGGTTGATTCGCGCACCTGCCTCATCATGCGATACCAGAATCACATGATTGTCGGATCCACCCATGATGTGATCGATATTGCCAAGCCCCTGGGAGACCCTGAAACAGGCCCCTTGAATCCCATTGTCATGTCGGTCGAATGCCACTCTTCTCATGCCGTGGCCTGCCCCATCGACAACCAGCAGCTGGTTCTTCCATGTACCGCCATCCAGCCACATGGCCGAGTTCGGCAAGGCTCCATCAGGCAGACGAACGCCCTGAGCGGAAAGATCGTCGACACCGGTGAGCAACGGCACGATTCCGACGGATGCATCCTGATCGATGATCACCGGTCCCAGACCCGTTCCGTTGGAGAAGGCAATCGGGCTCAGAAGGCCGTCGCCAAGAATGTCCCAGCTTCCATCTCGGGCGATGCGCATCATCGTGCCGCGATGCTCGCTGGCGTGATCACTTGATCTGGTGAGCATCGTGAGAAAATCATCACCAAGTGGCTGAAGTCCACGCGTTTTTCCGTCGTCATGTCCCACCACGGGCCAGCCTGTTGCCATGACGATGTATTCATCAACGACACCATCATCATCAAGGTCGCGAAGTCGCGTGAGCTCCTCCTTCTGAATGACCCATATGCCATCGGTATCGACCACGAGTCCTCCCGGATCGTCGAGGCCCTCGGCCACTCTCGTCATGTCGACCCCATCCTGATTCGAATCGGGGATGACGATGCGCCAGAGACTTCCCCGGTCGCTCAGCAGAAGAAGCGAACCATCCGCCGACACGGCCATACCAGTGACATGACCGTCCAGCCCGGGTAGCGCGGCCTGCCATGAGTCCATTCCCGCATGGAGACCTTCCAGCTTTGATCCATGCCCGGGCAGCCTTGGGGATCTGTCCCTGACGATGGACTTGGGGCCCGGCGATGTCGGAAGATCGTCTGGAAGATTGGTGGTCAATACCGACTCGGGAACGATTGAGAACACAGTCTGTCGTGGCGTTTTCCATGAAAGCTGAAGAACGGCGTCCATTGTTCCCTGGAAGAACTTGACCTGAATCGGATGACGACCGGCATCGAGCGATATCCGACCCTCCGCCCTTTCGGCCGAGTGGAGTCCCCCATTATCGATGACACGAGTACCGGCAATCCAGAGCTCGGAACCGTCGTCACTGTTCAACTGGAACTCATAGACCCCAGGCTCGGAGATCTGCAGATCCGCGTCGGCCAGCAGATAGAAGGTGTCCTCGTGACCAAGAAAATCAGCTGATGTCGTCAAATCCAGCGTAGGCACGACGGCGATGTCATTCGGACGTTCACCAGGCTGCAAGGTCGGCAGATCATGGGGCGACACCTGGATGTTCCATACTCGGATGGTCAGCCCCGGAGAGGAAGCCCCGGCCGACAGACACAGGCATGACGCCAGCCATACGACAGGAAAGATCACGATCCCGACTCCTTTTCAGAGACATTCTTGTGCTGATCGACCCAGTTCCCGTTGAACGAGATGGTGATCTCCGTGCTGCCCGTCTCCCTGAAGACGACATCCGCCATGAAGTTGTCGTTCAGGCCCTGTGGAACAAGATCACCGCTTGTCGAGATGGGAATGGTGATGCCGCCGGGTGTGCCGGTTCGAATCCGCTTGATGATCCTGGATGATGTTCCATCGGAGCCGACTGACCGGAAGGTACTTCGTATGGCGAGCAGTCCATTCACACCGACAGTCGATTCAGGTCGCTCCTGAAGCGATCGAATCTCACCCGTGGGCAAGCGAAGTTCATGCAGAAGAACGACCTGCCCCTGCTCGACGCGATAGCCACGCCAGGCGTAGCCCACGCCGATCTTGTCGTTGTCATCGCGACCGATGAACCAGGATGGAGACGAGACGCCCAGAGCCAACGAATCATGACCATCGGACGATGCGATCAGGGCCTTGACAAGCGTGCCGTTGCGAATGTCCCACACACCCACGACACCCTTTCCAAGTTGGACGCTGACTGTTTCCTGCCCACCCTGCTCACCACCACGCTGAACGAGCGGTGGCGACACCTCCCCCATGGCGACGAGGGATGGAATCAACAATGGAACGACAATCAAGAATCCTCGGAAAAACACTCGAAGACCTCCTCTGATCTCTATGGGTAAGCGTACCAAGTGGGAGGAGATCGAACTGGCTATCAGTAGGCGGGGGATCGAATGGCAGCAGCCAGACGATGCATCAGATCTCTGGCGATCACCAGATCCATGGCGGCCTCCCCGACGAGATTGCCGGTTTGGCCATCGACGACGCCAAGGCGAATGGTAGCCTCGTTGGAATCGAGGTTCTCGGTGAGTACATGCCACTTCCCACCCTGGACAGGCAGGAGACCACCGCCATCTTCAGGCTGGAGACGAAGCTCGACGACCAGTCCGGACGCTCTGTCACGCTGTTCCAGAAGCGAATGTTCGATCACCAGCTGCTGCAGACGTCGGGTCAGATCCAATCCCTCTTGTTCAGTCAGCCTGGCCCCCAATACCCAGGTCGCTCTTTCAGGATCGAGAATGGCCAGTGTCGTCCGACTGTCACGCGTGATCACGCCAGCAGGACTTTCATCGAAGGTCGGACGAACGATCACCGTACGCAGATCGCCTGATGGCCACATCCCATCCACGGACCCCTGGGGCAGTCGAGACAGCGAGGCGTCCGGGCCGGGTCTTTCGATGATCGACTGCGAGGAGCCACATCCACTCACAAGCGAAAGGCACAAAGTGACGTAGAGAATCGTTAGAAACGATGGGTGAACGATTCGCTCAGCCACCAATAATCTCGACTTCATCCTCTTGCAGCATGTCCTCCATGTCGGGCATCAGTCCATCGATTTCAATGGCTCTCTCGTCGCCGAGCAGAAGCTGGAGCCTGGCACGCGTTCGGCCGTTGAGCTCCCCCCGTTCGAACTCCAGCTGCTCCGACTTCATCCAACCATCCATCATGTCCGGATTCGGAGGCCAGGATGCGACAAGGGCGGCTCTGGACTTCGCCATCTCGAGCATCTGATTGGTCAGCCCTCGATACTTCATCCGATGATCCATGGCCATGGTCTCGATGGTCTGCCGTTCAGCCGGCGAGACGCTTTCCGAGGCCAGGCACTGTTCGATGATGTCATCGAGCGCGGTGTAGTCTTCGAAGACCTCGGAAAACGCGTTCTTGTCGTATTCCTCCTGCAGATACCAGCCCGAATCGTCAGGCAGGACCTTGATCATGCTCTCGAGCGCATCGCGATTGAGCACGGTGAGGCGTATGGCGGTTTCACCGACTTCCTTCTGCCGCTTCTGCCGAAGGGATTCCATCTTTCCACGGATATCCTGCTCGTACTCCTCTCCGGACCAAAGACGCCCTTGAATCGACTGAAGCTTCTCCAACTGGTCGTTCAGGAGTTCAAGATCTCCGGTGATCTGCTCTTCGTAGTCCGCTATGAGACCGACCATCTGGAGCCGATCCTTCTGATCCAGTTCGACCGGATCCACCGACAGCAGTATGGAGGCCAGATCGATGGTCGACTCCGGGTTCTGTCGCAACGCCCATCCCGATTGCTGCTGACCACTTCTGACACGGTCTCGATCCTGAGCACGTCGAATGGTGCCGATGATCTTCGGATCGGTACCTTCGGGAAGCAGTATTTCGAATTCTCCAAAGAGGGTGTTCTCACGATCAAGCAGCTTCTGCCTGTAGCGTTCCGTGACTTCATTGCGGACACTGCGACGCTTCATCCAGCGTCCTCGCCCCTCGCCTTCCTCCATCGCCTCGTAGGCTTCGTCCAGGGAAGTCTGATAGGACTCGCTCAATGTCTCATAGTCGGACATGTACCCGAGGTGGATGGCTTCGATCTTGGGCATTTCCTCGGAAGGGATACCGACCCAGAGTGCGAAACGATTGACTCGATCCATCTCCATTGCTTCGACAGGAAAGCCACCCCATGAGCCACGACGGCCACTGCCACCGGACCCCCGGGTGGATCCACCTCGACCGCCCCGACCGCCGCGACGAGCCCATCTGGACCGATCGTTGCCGGACTCCTCGACTTCCTCTCCATCGAGCAGTTCCTGCTGCTGGGAGGTCAGAAGCATGCGGACACGTTCTTCGGCCTTCGATGCCATGGACGAAGAGCGATCCTTGTACCGATCGATGTCGGGCTGATGCTCGCTGGGAACGTCTCCCTCGATCACGTCCATCGTGCGTAACGCACGCTTCGACTCGATGGCCTTGGAGATCTTGGACGAAAGTGATTCGAAGTCGATGTTGAGCTGATCCAGAACGGCTTTCATCTGAGATTTCTGAGCCGCATCCACTGAAGGGAGATCCATGGCTCTCTTGATCCAGGCCCTGGCTGTGAAGACTTCATCTCCGGTTCCTCGATACACCTCGCGGAAATATCGCTCTTGCAGATCTATCGCTGCTTCGGATGGAAGAAGCGGGTAGACCTTCCGGTAGGTCTTCCAGTTGATTTCACTCAGGTCGGCAGCCACTTCCTGGATTGGCACCGATTGAAGATCGACAATGGCCTTGAGTTCATCCTGCCTTTCGGGATCCGTCATGAAGGCCATCATCTCCATCATTTCCATGTCCCTGATGCCAAGACGATCGACCTCATCCAGAACGATCGCCGTGGCGTCGAGAATTCTCTTCTGGAGCTTCTTGCACTGCTTGACGATGTCTCGCTCGTAGGACTGAAGCGATTCGTTGAGGGATTCCCGCTCGAGCTCGGACAGTTCCAGCCTATCGAGCATCTTCACCAGATCCGCGCCGGCACCGTCGTTCAGACTCTCGACGAGACGAAGGTGAAGTGATCGATAGGCGTCGACTCTCCGACGATTCTGAATCCTCTCGATCGCGGCGAACTGCTCCTCGTGGAGAAGGCTGCGTACCTGCATGAAGAATCGGTTGTCTATCCTCTCGAAGGCTGCCCAGACGGCCTCGGCCGCCTTGATGATCGATTCGATCTCCTTGCGAGGTGGAATGTTCAGCTGGCGAGCCATCCAGTTCATGTCCTTGGCGACGGCCATGGACTTATCGATCAACTCATCCAACTCCCCCTCCTGAAGTCCGGTGAAGTCCTTGCCGTAGATCTCATGGAAACCGATCATCGCCTCCGCCTGATCAGGCGAGAGCTTCAGCTCATCAGCCATTGGCTTGAGATCCTTGACACTGATTGGCTGCACGAAGAACGGGAAACGCTGAGCCAGTGTCCGTGATGGCATGGCCAGAACGGCAACTGTGACAAGGAGAGCTAGAACGGGAAAGCGGGCGGTCATCTTCGATCCTCCGGAATGGACTCGTATCACGAACATGGATATCTGTTGATCACACATGATAGCCCTGTGAATACGAAGATTGACCAATGAGCCCCTGGATTCTCCATTGGCTGATTCATTGCAATGAGAAAAGGGGTGGAATCGTTGATTCCACCCCTTCGGATCTGGTCAATTGTGGTGCCTTGGCCAATCAGGCCGCCATGGCGTCTCCGCGACGTCGACCGACAGTTCTCTGCTCGGGCGTGGCTCGCTGCTCGGGATTGGTGCCAAGGGAGGCAATCAATTCTCGAGGGGTAGTGGCCCAGAGGTCGGCACCGATCTCCTGTGCGAGACCTTCAGCCCGGTTGAAGACGCCGCCACCGACGGCGATCTGCATGCCTGGGCACGCACCGATGTCGCGAATGGAATCGATGAGAATTCGGATATTGGGGGCATCGACCGCCGCTGATGAGAACAGCAGCAGAACATCGGGTGTTCGGGTGTTGACCTCGTTCATGATTTCATCCCAGCTGACACCACCACCTCCGAAATTGACGGTGTAGCCATCAGCCTCGGCGAGATCCGCCACCATCTGAGCGGCAAGATCATCAACCTCGGTTTCACCGCAGAAGAGCATGATGTTGCGTCCTCTCGATGACTGTTGCTTGTAGTTGGCCTGGGCTTGATCAACCAGGCTGCGGAGCAGGCGTGTGGAGTAGTGATGAGCCAGACTGGCCATCTTGTCCTGACGATAGAGAGTGTTGATCATGTCCAGCAACGGCCAGTAACACTCCTGCGTCAGATTCTCGGCCGATACGCCGGCATCCAGCGCCTCCGAGACGATTGCTCGAGACCCCACCCGGTCTCCGGTAACCAACATTGGAAACAGCCGTTCTTTCATTGCTTCGAAGTTCACCTTTACGCTCCTTGTGATGCCCTCTCGGGCTCGACCAGATTGACCCTTCCGCTTGTCGCCTATGGAAAGCCCACGCTTTCGCATCCTCGCGACGACAACCGTTGCCAAGGAGACAATCGAGTCCATGGGCATTCATGCTGGACAAACTAGGAAAACCCGGCAGAAAGATCGTTACCGGACCAAAAAAGCGCAGGATTTGCGGATTGATCCGGCTGACTTGTCGAATTGAGCAGACAAGGACGCTAGAAGCTGGCGTTTCGAGGTGTTCTTGGAAAGGGAATGAGATCCCGGACATTGGCCATGCCGGTGGCGTAGGCCAGCGTTCGCTCCAGTCCCAGACCAAATCCTGCATGGGGAACCGTTCCGTACTTCCTCAGATCCCGGTACCACCAGTAGTCCTCTTGATCGAGATTCATCTCCGCGATGCGGCGATCGAGCACATCCAGACGCTCCTCACGCTGGGCACCACCGATGATCTCACCGATTCCGGGGGCCAGAACGTCCATGGCGGCCACCGTCTTCTCATCGTCGTTGAGACGCATGTAGAAGGCCTTGATGTCCTTTGGATAGTTCATCACGACAATGGAGCGACCGACATGCTCCTCGGTGAGCCATCGCTCATGCTCCGACTGCAGGTCCATTCCCCACGAGACGGGGTATTCGAACTTGGTCCCCTTGGCCACGGCGGCTTCAAGATGCTTGATCGCCTCGGTGTAGTCCATTCTCTCGAAGGCCGACTTGGCGAAGTTCTCGAGTCGCTGAACGCATCCGGGATCTATTCGCTTGTCGAAGAAGGCCATGTCGTCGGGCAAGCCGTTGAGGAGATCCGTGAAGATGAACTTCAGGAAATCCTCCGCAAGATCGGCATTGTCATTCAGGTCGGCGAAGGCGATCTCCGGCTCGACCATCCAGAATTCGGCCAGATGCCTCGAGGTGTTCGAATTCTCGGCACGGAAGGTCGGACCGAAGGTGTAGACCTTGGAAAGTGCCAGGCAATAGGACTCGACGTTGAGCTGACCGGAAACGGTCAGATTCGTTTCATGACCGAAGAAATCCTGTCCGAAATCCACCTTCCCCTCTTCGTCGTGGGGCACGTTTGACAGGTCGAGCGTTGACACACGGAACATCTCCCCCGCACCTTCGCAGTCGCTTCCCGTGATGATGGGCGTGTGGACCCATGAGAAGCCATTCGTCTGGAAGTAGCGGTGAATCGCGTCGGAAATCCTGTTGCGGACACGAGCCACGGCACTGAAGGTGTTGGTTCTTGGACGCAGGTGCGCGACTTCACGCAGATATTCGAATGTGTGTCGCTTGGCTGGGACCGGATACGTGTCCGGATCCTCGACCATACCCACTACCGTCACCTTCGTGGCATGAATCTCAATCGACTGCCCCTTGCCCTGCGAAATGGCGATCGTCCCTTCCACATCGACTGCACAGGACGTCGTCAATCGGAGGATTTCCGACTCGTAGTTTTCAAGCGTGTTCTGAGCCACGACCTGAATTGGATCGAAGCAGCTTCCGTCGTGGACGTTGAGGAAGGACAGTCCGGCCTTGGAATCGCGGCGGGTGCGAATCCAGCCTCGGACTCTCACTGGATCACTCTCCTGGCCTGATTCTCCGGCGAGGACATCTTTGACTCGACTGGGTTGGAGAGGCTGACTCATGGCTGTTTTCCTTGTGTGTGAGCATGTCTCTTGGGGCTGGGAAGTATCTCCCGCCAGCAACAATGCAGCAAGCCCCCGCCAATATGGCAGGAAAACGGATGGTTCGAGGCGGCACCTGTCAGCAGGATTGGATCGATATGGACTTCAAGGGGTCATGAAGGGCTCTTGGGAGGTTGGCTCGAGGCACTTAACTTGCCCTAAATCAACTGTTCAACAGCAGCTGACGGGAGCACCCACGGGCGATGTCAATCTCACGGGACGCCAACAAGACCCATTCGGACCTCGGACTGGACGCTACCAGCCCGAGGCTGAACCTGCTCCTGACCTATGGAGGTTGGCGTGACATGCCGCCCGTGCTGCAGCTCCCCCGATTACTCGAACCCATGGGCATCCGAGCGATGCAAGCCGAGTCCGGGGACGAGGCCGCTCGGATCATCAACCGTCAACCGGTGCACATCGCCGTGGTTGATCTTGAGATCCCCATTGATGCCAGAGCGAACACGACGACTCGCCCTCGCAGTGGTGGCCCCAAGCTGCTGCAACTGCTCAAGCGATTGGAGACACCTCCTCCGACCATCGTCGTCAAGCCTCGTCATGGGTCGGCACGTGAACACGCCCGAAGTCTTTCCCAATCACTTCGCGAGGGCGCCTTCGCGGTGCTGGACCGTCCACTGGAACTGGAATCCCTTCTCGAGGTACTCAGACGCGTACTGCAGAGACACTATCGAAACGGCTGGCCCCAACCAGGGCCTCTTGCCAGGTAAGAAACCCAATACACCCAAACAACGATGTCGCTCGTATCGGGACATCGTGGAGCAGAAGAGAAACAGGAGACAATGCAATGAAGGTCAAACCACTTGGTGACAAACTGATCGTCCAGAGATCCGAAGCCGCCGACCGAACGGAGTCTGGCATCTATCTGCCCGAGTCCGCCAAGGACAAGCCACGCGAAGGCAAGATCATGGCTGTCGGCAACGGCAACCTCAATCGGGATACCGGTGAATATCTCCCGTTCACGGTCAAGAAAGGCGATCGCGTGATCTTCTCCTCCTACGCGGGGACAGAGATCAAGATCGATGGCGCCGAGTATCTGATCATGACCGAAGACGACATCCTCGGAACCATCGACAGCTGATCGTGTCAGCCCTCGAGCATCAGAGCCTGGTACGGGCCAATGGAGATGAATCAGAATGGAACGCGGACCGATCATGAGAGTTCTCACCGAGATGAAGGGGACTTCCAAGGAACTGGATCTTGTCCTTCAGGGACAGGCCAAGGCCATGGAGATCAGGAACGTCGTCATTGCAGAGGAACTCCACAGTGCCAATGGCATCAGGATCACGACTCGTCAGAATGAAATCTGGCTTGATGCCAGCCATGTCTCCGCGATGTGGCAGGCGAGAGAAGACGGAAGCTGACCGTCAACAGGAAACCTCGACGGTCATGATGGCCGCCCGAAAAGATTGAAGAACAACCGCGGCGAAGACCGTGTGATAAAGAAGGAAAGAAACATGGCTGCTAAACAGATTGCCTATGACATCGATGCCAGGGAGCGAATGCTCCGCGGTATCCAGAAACTCGCCAAGGCGGTCAAGACCACGCTCGGCCCATCAGGCCGGGTCGTCATTCTTGAGAAGTCCTTTGGAGCCCCGACCGTCACCAAGGACGGCGTCACGGTTGCCAAGGAAGTCGAACTCGAGGACGCCTACGAGAACATGGGTGCCCAGATGGTCAAGGAAGTCGCCTCCAAGTCCTCGAAGGATGCCGGCGATGGAACCACCACAGCGACCGTCTACGCCGAGGCCATCTTCACCGAGGGGCTCAAGAACATCACGGCCGGCGCCAACGCCACCATGGTGAAGCGTGGCATCGATCGCGCCGTTGCGGCTCTCTGCGAAGAACTGGCTGAAATGTCCAATCCCGTCAAGAGCTCCAATGAAATCGCTCAGGTAGGCACCTGTGCCGCCAATCAGGACAAGGGAGTCGGCAGCATCATCGCCACCGCGATGGACAAGGTCGGCAAGGATGGCGTCATCACCGTTGAGGAAGGCACAAGCCTCGAAACGACGGTTGAACTGGTCGAAGGAATGCAGTTCGACAAGGGATATCTCAGCCCCCATTTCGTGACTGATCCGGTCGCCATGGAATCGGTTCTCGAGGACTGCTACGTCCTTGTTCACGAGAAGAAGATGTCTTCCGCGAAGGATCTCATCCCGATTCTCGGAAAGGTCGCCGAAAGCGGCAAGAGCCTGCTGATCGTCGCCGAGGACATCGACGGCGAGGCACTCGCCATGCTGGTGGTCAACCGACTTCGCGGCGTCCTCAAGGTCGCGGCCGTCAAGGCACCCGGCTTCGGAGATCGTCGAAAGGCCATGCTTCAGGACATCTCCGTTCTGACTGGTGGCACGGCGATCATGGAAGAGCTCGGCATCGACCTCGAGACACTCACGCTCAAGGAGCTGGGCAAGGCCAAGAAGGTCACCATCGACAAGGACAACACGACCATCATCGAGGGCACCGGTAAATCCTCCGATGTCAAGGGACGAATCGACCAGATCCGCGCCCAGCTGGAAGCCACTTCATCCGACTACGACAAGGAGAAGCTCCAGGAACGCCTCGCCAAGCTCGCCGGAGGCGTCGCCCAGATCAACGTCGGGGCGGCCACTGAAGTCGAGATGCAGGAGAAGAAGGCCCGTGTCGAAGATGCCCTTCATGCCTGTCGTGCAGCCGTCGAGGAAGGCATTCTTCCCGGAGGTGGTGTCGCTGTGATCAGAGCCCGCCAGATTCTCGAGACTGTTCGAAAGAAGGCAAAGGGCGACGAGAAGCTCGGCGTCGACATCATCCATCGCGCGGTTTCGGCACCGATTCGTCAGATCGCCGAGAACTGCGGTGTGGAAGGTTCCATCGTTGCCCAGAAGATCGAAGAGGATTCCAAGACGAACTTCGGCTTCAATGCATTGACCCGTGAATACGAGGACCTGGTCGAGTCCGGCGTCATCGTCCCCACAAAGGTCGAGCGTGTGGCCCTCCAGAATGCCGCAAGCATCTCCGGTCTTCTCCTGACAACAGACTGTGCCATCACAGAGCTGAAGGAGAAGAAGGACAAGGCTGCCGGTGGTGGCATGGAAGACATGGACTACTGAGTTCGATCCGATATCACTGCAATCGATGCGAGGCCGTGTCCAGTCGTGGACACGGCCTCGTTTTCATGACGCAGCCCATGGCCTTGCCGGTTACAGTGGCTCCACACCATGGAATCCAAGAATCAACCAGCCAGAGGTAAAAGTCGGCGACGCCTCCGGGATCGTCAGCATCAAGCATCCCATGACCAGGCCATAGAGCCCGGCGAGATACCCGATCTTCCGATGCTGCCCCAGGGCACACCGGATCCGATCACTGATCCGGATGAGCTCCCCGACGTCATCGAGCATATTCGCGCCAGCGGCCTGTTCGCCTATGACACCGAATTCATCGGGGAGGAGACCTACTTCCCCCACTTGTGCCTCATCCAGCTTTCAACGGCGGAGCGTCTCTTTCTCATAGACCCCCTGGCGATCGAGAATCTGGACGCCTTGTGGGAACTGATCGCAGATCCCGATGTGCAGACACTCGTGCATGCGGGACAACAGGATCTCGAACCGGTCTACCGGCAGCTTGGCAAGCAGCCCCGAAATATCGTGGATACCCAGATCGCGGCAGGCTTTGCCGGGCTTCCCTATCCATGTTCATTGAACAGGCTCATACTCGCCAAGTGCGGTGCCACTCTCGGCAAGGGAATGACATTCACACACTGGGATCGCAGGCCGCTCTCCGCGATGCAGCGAAGATATGCAGCAGATGATGTGAGATACCTTCCCTTGGCCTGGTCGCGAATCAAGGAGGAACTGGATTCGCTCGGGCATCTGGAATGGATGCATGAGGAATGCGACAGACTCTGTGAGCCCGAGGCGTTCAAGACCGACTATTCGGCCCAGGTGAATCGCCTGCAACGTAATCGTGCGATGAAACCGGCACAGAGAGCGATGCTTCACAGGCTCGTCAAAGCAAGGGACGAGGCCGCACGCCAGGCCGATGTGCCTCCCCGTTCGCTCATAGCCGATGAAATCATCATGACCCTGATGAAGAAGAAACCAGGAACCTTGGACGCGATGGCCGATTTGCCCGGCATGCCCAAGCATGTCGCCAGACATCATGGAGAGCATCTGCTCGAAGCCATAGAGTCGGATTTCATGCCCGAACTGGCCCCCCCGAAGCCCCGATTGTCTGATGAAACAGTCCAGCAGCGGGTCATGATCGACAGCCTCTGGTCGATCGTATCCAGCACTGCGCTGGCCAGCGGTCTGGCACCTCCACTGCTGGCCTCGAGGGCTCCATTTGCCCAATGGTGCCTGGATCATGAACACGAATCACCACTGCCATTGCCTGAATTACCTGGCTGGCGAGGGGATTTCCTTCGCGAGAGACTGGGCGAATTCATGGCTGGTGAGCGTACACTGCAAATCAGTTGGCAAAGCGGCAGACTGGCCCTGACAGGTCATGCCAGATCCCAAGACTGAAACGCCTGCAAGGATGCGACATGGCAAAGGACCGGATCATCTCCCGAGATTCACACCCACTGGATGCACCGGTTGAAGCGGAATCCTCCGGAGTCATGCGGCCATCATCTCTCGACGACTACATCGGACAGCCTGAACTCAAGGAACGGCTGACCATTGCGCTCGATGCTGCACGCCAACGCTCGGATCCGATGGAGCACACCCTGCTCCATGGCCCCCCCGGCCTGGGCAAGACCACACTGGCACACATCATCGCCAACGAGATGGGTACACGAGCCTATGTCACATCAGGTCCCGCCCTGACCAAGGGAGGCGATCTGGTTGGAACACTCACTCGGATGCAGCCAGGGGACATCCTGTTCATCGACGAAATCCACCGACTCCCCGCAGCTGTGGAGGAATACGTCTATCCAGCCATGGAGGATTTCAAGATCGACTTCACCCTCGATTCCGGAATTCATGCCAAGGTCATCACCTACAACCTGAAGCCATTCACGCTCATCGGCGCAACTACACGAGCGGGTCTGCTCACAGGTGCCCTGAGAAGTCGCTTCGGCCTGTCCCATCGAATCGACTACTACCAGCAGGAAGAGCTCGTCGACATCGTGGCAAGAGCACTCGGCCGGCTGGGAATCGAAGGTGTCCCAACGGAAGCCATCAATGAAATCGCCAGAAGAAGCAGAGGCACGCCTCGCATCGGGCTCAGGCTCATGCGACGTGTACGGGACTTCGCCCAGGTACGTCATGGCGGAAAGCTGAATCCTCAGGTGGTCATGGACGCCTTGGCGCTGGAAGGTGTGGACGATGCCGGCCTCGACAAACTCGATCGAATGTATCTCTCGACCCTGATCAGGGTCTATCAGGGAGGTCCAGCAGGCCTTGAGGCAATCGCTGCGACCATGGGTGAAGACCCCGGAACGCTCGAGGATGTGGTGGAACCCTATCTGCTTCAGATCGGGTTCATGGCTCGCACAAGACAGGGCCGCCAGATCACGCCAGAAGGGCGTAGTTGGCTTGAAAGCACTAAAAAGAGTGATTCCGGCTCCATTGGCATTTAAAAGAACTTTGTAATAACCGGGTTCAAGATCCAGCCGAATTGATCATGAACGCTGGAAAGATGCGAATTTGAGGCAGAAAAACCGCCTTCATCCTTGTCTTCTTCGTTCAACCACGCCATTCTATAGATGGCCAGAGGGTTCCTGAACCCACAAATCAAAGGCAGGTTTCTGGCCTCATGTCTACAACCTGCCAAATCGTTGTCGTGACACTCTTTAATCGAGGGTCCACCTTTTTGCAGCGATGAACCTCTCGCAGCTAGCGAGTCTGTTCATTGCGTTTTTCCGACTTCTCTTTCCACTCTTTAATTGCAAGTTAAGGCTGAGTAGGAGTATCGTTGGGAACAGCTTGTGCGGTTTTTCCGTATTTCAGGTGTATCGCTCGTGTTTGATGAAGAGACTGTCAAAAGCCGCGGGGCAACCCGCAAAGAGGATTCCCAATAATGAACAACAGAAAAGCATTCACCCTCGTGGAGCTGTTGGTGGTCATTTCGATCATCGCACTCCTCGTTGGCATCCTGCTCCCTGCACTTAGTCGTGCACGAGACGCAGCGATGGTCAACTCATCCAAGAACAACATTCGCAATGTCTTCATGGCGAATCAGAACTACAACGCGGCCAATAAGGGTCGTCAGTTCGTTGGAGCTCCTTCCGATCTTGCTCGCTACGGCGATGACATCGGCTCCGCGATCGCGGGCTATTCGGAGGCGTTCTCCCTCTACGGCGAAGGCGACGCCTTCGGCGGTTGGGCACCTGGACCAGGCGTCCAGTTCGGCGAAACTCAGAACGGTACCGTTGTCTTCCCCGGCAACGTCCCCGAGTACATCGCTCCAATCCTCTTCCCCAGTGGCGGCACTTCGACCCAGTCGGCTCCCGGCTACGGCACCCACATGCATCCAAATGCACGTCAGATCGCCGAGTACATGGAAGATGACATCACCAACAAGGCCTACTACTCCCCCAAGGACACCATCCTTCTGGAAGGCGTCAAGGACTGCCAGATCTCACAGGGCAACCTCTGCCCAGGTGTTTCCGGCGAATGGGGTGGCGACTTCGGTTCATTCAGAATTGCAAAGCTGGGTACCTATGACTTCAGCCCTGCGATTCCAATGACCAGCTACATCTACTCACCTGCCAACATGATGAACAACAAGGTCATGACCTACAAGCCAGGCGAAGGCAACGGCTTCAGGGATCCCTGCTCGTTCAACAACGGCTTCAAGGCGCCAACACTTGACCAGAGCAAGTACGCATCGCTCAAGACCTACCTGGTCGAGCAGCACTGGCTTCAGAACGTCACTGGCGAAGCATGCAGCCCCACCTGGGACGGCATGGGCTCCGGCCACTGGCGAAGCACTGCCAACCCTGATGGTTGGCACTGGGGCGGCTGCCACCCAGCTCTCTACAACCACTCCTTCCGATCCACACCTGTCGCTGTATTCAACGACGGTCACGTGGACATGATGGACATCAATTCCGCCGACAAGTGCGACAACCTGGTCTCCAAGGCCAACCAGGACAAGTTCGGCTCAGATGACAATCTGTGCGGACTCTGGAACCGTAACACCCCATTCGGTGACAACGGCTACTTCCAGGAAGCAGCGACCGACTGGATGGACGTCAGTGCCCACGCCCTCACCGAGGGTGGCAGCAACGGCCGTGACCTCTGTCAGGACGTCATCGGCAACTGATCCAGAACGATCCAAGACAACGATCTGATTGAGCGACCGGCCCTCACGGGCCGGTCGTTTTTTCTTGGTAATCGCTACAATCATGCCGTGAAACACTCAACACCATCCAAGAGTCAATCCGCCACCTTCGCCCCCGTCTACACGGACGTGCTCGAGCTCGTCGGCAATACACCGATGCTCGAGATAACTCGGATCGATACCGGGCCGTGCAGACTGCTCCTCAAACTCGAATCCCAGAATCCGGGCAACTCAATCAAGGATCGGATCGCAATCGCGATGATCGATCGCGCCGAGGCCGAGGGCGTTCTCAAGCCTGGTGGCCACATAGTGGAAGCAACTGCCGGGAACACCGGCATCGCGCTTGCCCTCGTTGGTACACAGCGAGACTATTCGGTGACCGTGGTCGTCCCCGACAAGATGGCTGAAGGAAAAATCGCGCATCTGCGTGCACTCGGCGCCGAAGTCGTGATGGCAAGATCCGATGTGGAAAAAGGCCACCCCGACTACTACCAGGAAGTCGCTGCCAAAATCGCAGCTGATCGAGGCGCCTTCTATGTCAATCAATTCTCCAATCAGGCCAATGTGGAAGCGCACTACGAGACGACCGCTCCGGAGATCTGGAATCAGACCAATGGCGAGATCGATGCCTTCGTGGTCGGAGTCGGTTCCGGAGGCACGGTCACAGGTGTTGGCCGCTATCTGAAGGAACGGAATCCGGACGTCAAGATCGTTCTGGCGGACCCCGTCGGCTCCGTGCTGGAACCACTCGTGAACGAGGGGCGAACAGTGGATGCCGGGTCATGGCTGGTCGAAGGCATCGGAGAGGACTTCATTCCCGATATCACCGACATGGATGTCATCGATGAAGCGATCGCCGTATCCGACAAGGACGCCTTCCTGGCCGCCCGCGACCTGCTCCGCAGACAGGGGCTTCTCTCGGGCTCGTCCAGTGGAACACTGCTCGCTGCGGCGTTGACCTGGTGTCGGCGTCAGACCGAGCCCAAGACCGTCGTCAGCTTCGCCTGCGACCATGGCGCGAAGTACCTCGACAAGATGTTCAATGATCACTGGATGATGGATCAGGGTTTCCTCGAAAGAACCGAGCACGGGAATCTCAGGGATCTCATCGCCAGAAGACACAAGCACGGCGAGGACTACACCGTTCGTTCAGATCTACCGCTCATGCAAGCCATCAAGGCAATGAAGATGCATGACGTGAGTCAGATGGCCGTCTTTGATGAACACGATCACATCAAGGGCATCCTTGACGAATCCGACATCCTCATGGCTGTCACCAAGGATCCCGCCAACTTCAATTCACCCGTCTCCAGCTTCATGACCAGCCGACTTGTGACCGTTTCCCCGACGGATTCGGTCGACGATCTTCTTCCCATCTTTCGATCGGATCAGGTCGCCATCGTCATGGATGGAAACAGTTTCTGTGGGCTGATCACTCAAATAGACCTCATCAACTACCTGCGAAAGAAACTTCTTCGCTGATACGAGAAACCATCGTGAACCAATCCTCCACTCATCTTGATACCGCCGTAGTCCATGCAGGACAGACCCCCTGTCCCACAACCGGAGCCGTCATGCCTCCGGTCTATCTCACCTCCACCTATGCACAGGCATCGCCTGGTGTCCATCAGGGATACGAGTACTCGAGAAGCCACAATCCGACTCGCTATGCATTCGAAAGAAGCATCGCGAGACTGGAAGGCTCCAGACTCACGGAGGAAGAGGATGTCTCCTTTGGAGGATTTGCTTTTTCCAGCGGGCTGGCTGCCATTGCCACGTTGCTGGACACACTCACCGCTGGTGATCATGTCGTCGCCATGGACGATCTGTATGGTGGCACCCACAGGCTCTTCAACCAGGTTCGTGCACGATCAGCGGGCCTCCGATTCACCACCGTGGACATGACGGTTCCCGGCGCATTGGAAGCGGCTCTTCAGCCTGACACCAAGCTTGTCTGGGTGGAATCGCCCACCAATCCGACCCTGAAGATCGTTGATCTTCCCGCCGTCGCCACCCTCTGTCGGGAACGTGGCATCATGTCCGCCTGCGACAACACCTTCGCCTCGCCAATGATCCAGCGACCGATCGAGCTGGGATTCGATATCACCATGCATTCCGCCACCAAGTATCTTGGCGGGCACAGCGACACCGTGGGTGGTGTCCTGGTGACGGGAGAGAAGACTCTGGCGGAGACACTCCGTTTCCACCAGAATTCCGTCGGGTCCGTCATGGGCCCCTTCGACTCCTTCCTGATGCTCAGAGGCGTCAAGACGCTGGCCCTTCGCATGCGTCGACACAACGAAACCGCACTCGCTCTGGCGACGTGGCTGGAGAAGCACCCCAAAGTCGGCAAGATCGCCTACCCCGGGCTCGAATCACATCCTCAACATGCGATCGCATCCACATTCATGCAGCTTGATGGACAGCCTGTCGGAGGCGGCATGATCACGATCGTGTTGAATTCCGATCTTGCCGGCTGTCGTCGGTTCCTCGAGAATCTTTCCGTGTTCACGCTTGCCGAATCACTAGGTGGCGTGGAATCGCTGGTCAATCATCCTGCCATCATGACTCACGCTTCTGTGGATCCCGCCGTCAGGCAGGAACTGGGAATCGAGGATTGCCTGGTTCGGCTGTCAGTTGGTATCGAGGATGGTCGGGATCTCCAGAAGGATCTGGAGAAGGCGCTTGATGCTGTCTAGGAAAGCATCCGGCTGAGTCAGAAATGACCACAGCCGCCGGCACCGCATCCGCAACCCCCAGATGGTCCGGGATCGATCCGATGACTCGGGACAGGTGCATCGACCTGGAATGTGCTGTGCACTCGATTGAACGCACGGCCTCGCCCCTCCGGGTCCTCGACCGGATCGTCCGCTTCGGACATTGATCTCAGAAGCGTCACAAGTGATCCATCGACATCGCATCTGTACTCGTAGAGTGGCATGACAACAGTATAGGAGCTCCCGCCAACGGCGAGAGCTCCTCTTTGATCAACTTGATATGGAATTGAAGTCAGGCACTGCTCAGGAGACTGAGTACCTGCATCGGATGGCTGTTGGCGATCGACAGGGCCTGCATCGCCGACTGCGAAAGCATCTGTGCACGTGCGAGCGATGCCGTTTCCCAGGCAAGATCCGCATCCCGTATGCCCGAATCCGCGGCGGCCACCTGCTCGAGCGTGGTGCCCAGCGTGTTGCGTGCCGACTCGAGCGTGTATCTCATGAAACTACCCAGACGTCCCTGTATGGAGGAGACTTCCTTGACCGATTCGTTGATGATTCGCTGGGCCTTGAGCATGTCACCGTCGATGACCGCCGCCGAACCGCCGGTCCTCAACTCGTTCAATACGCCATCGAAGCCACCTATCGATCCCGTCGTCATGGATCGAATACCAAGACTGCTCAGACCAGCTCTGCTTGGCCCGGTCGAGATGTCGAAGAAGGCCCCGCCGTCGACGACCTTGAAATTGGATGAACCCACCTGGTTCGAGGCTTCATCGAGCCTCACTTCCACATCGAAGCCGTTGGCGACGACTCGAGCCTCCAAGCCCTGAACACTTGCCATCTGACCGTTGATCAGCATCTGGGCATCGAAACCGTTGTTGGAATGCTCGTTGTCCGCCTCGAAGTCCCAGTCGGTGCCGTTCCAGGATTTGACGAAGGTGTTTCCATTGCTGTCCTGACCATTGACCTCGACCGCCTTGACGCTCACGAATTGGCTTGAACCATAGTCCCTGGACTGGATGATCATTTCGTTGTTCGAACTCAGGTCGACCTCGATACCGAGTTCTTCGGCAAACGTGCTGATGGAAGCCTCCATGTCCAGCTTGTTGGTGCCGTCGGCAAAGGTGAATTGCTGCACACCACCTGGACCAGTGATCTCGAAGGTCACCGAAAGCCCCATGGATGTATTCAGCACCCCACCGTCGAGCGTGATTCCACCTCGACCCTTTTCCGCGGGCACCAGCACATCCGTATGGATGTCCAGGCCATCGCCGCTGGTACCCAGACGTGCATTGTTCACGTGGACCCAGTCGAAGCTGCTCAGACCATCACCCGAGAGTTCGTAGTCCAGGTTGCCATCGAGCAGCTTGTTGCCATTGAATTCCGTTCCGGTCGCGATACGATCGATGGCCTCAAGGATGAGATCGATCTCCCCCTGTCTGGCCATTCGCTCGGAATCGCCGAGGCCACCTTGTGTCCCTGATTCGGTGACGATCGCCTGAAGCTCGAGGAGCAGCTCATTGATCTGGGTGATCGCGCCTTCCGCAGTCGCGATGATCTGCTCGCCACGATTGATCGAGTTCATGGCGGCGTCGATTCCGACGATATCGGACTGCAACGCATTGCTGGCGACCATTCCTCCCGGATCATCCTTGGCTGTCTCGACCCGCAGTCCCGTACTCAGGTTCCTGAGACTCTGGAACATTCGCTGGTTGTGCGTCGCCAATGCATTATGCGCCATGAAGGCTGCAATGTTGGTTGTGATGGGAGTCATGCCGGTATCTCCAGGATCGCCATCCATTCAGGGATGACACGATTTGAGGTTCGTTGATTCACGCTTCCCCTCTATCGGTCGCCCGAGGAGACGTATTCAGTGCGACCTTGTAATCGTGTTACCGGTCCTGGCGAACCTCGGCTGCGATACCTCGATCAGGTTTGAGCGCATCTTCTGCGCGACACTGCGGGGAATTCAACGCTCGGGAAAAACAATCCTCGGTTATTGGACTTGATTCGAGATGCGGGTCCCACGTGGCACCGGATTCTTGGATGAACTGGCTGCGGGACGATCCTCTGGACGAATGACGCCGATTGGATTGTCCTCGATGGCGCTGGCCTGCTCATTTTCGGCACGAATGGCATCATAGATCTCTCTACGATGAACCGGGATCTTCGACGGAGCATTCACTCCGATGCGAACCTTGTCTCCACGAATATCAACGATGGTGATTTCAACTTCATCACCGATCATGATGGCTTCATCACGGTGTCTCGACAATACGAGCATGCCTGGTTCCTTCCTTGGAATCTGGTCCCTGATCTGCAGGGATCGGCGAGCGACTCCATTCGCCCGCGGATGAATACATGGTTCAAGTAACGGTCGATGACCGATCAGGCCGAGGCCGTCTTCTGACCTTCCGCCAATCGAGCGATTTCATGGCGAGTGGTCCATTTTCGATCCGCCAGCACAAGCTGCATGCCCTGCTGATTGGAGAGATTGACCACGAGAGGCCCCTGAAAGTTGGCCGTCAGTGTTTCGTCATACTTGTTGACGATCACGAACAACTGAGCACCCGCGATGCCCTCGATATCCATCATGTCGAGTTGTTCCTGGCGGATCACCGACTGGTAGTCGTCCGCCCAGAGAGAAGGATCCGTCACGACGAATGCGAGCTCCGGTGTATCAGCGGACTGCAACCAGTAGAAGACGCCCTCCTCATCCGGCTGCAACAGCACGAAACGCCTGTAACTGGCGAATCCAAGCAAACCTGATGGAAAGGTAAGCACTCTTTCTTCCGCTACCTCGACTGTTCCGAATCGAGTCGTCTGAACCTGCATGTGGACCTCCGTCCATGGTGGGCCTACCGTCTTACCGGCCTCTTGCGACACGTCCTGTGTCGCATGGCATCCTGCCTGTATCACGTGGGGCCGGCCCTTTGAACCCACGAATGTTTTCAAATCAGAGATAGTCGAGGAGGGTCATCGAGACCGAACGTGCGGCTGTGGCCATGCCGGCCTGCAGCTGCTGCTGGAGCGAAGCGAAGCGGATACTGGCTTCCGTGTAGTCCAGATTCAGAATTCCACTTCGAAGCTGTTCGTCCATGATGATCGTGTCCTCATTCCTGGCCATGGCATCCGTGATCCGATTGGTTCGAATACCAACCTCGGCCTGTACGAGGCCCAGACGATCCAGATCACCTTCAAGCCAACCTGAAGCAATTGATATGCCGGGCACATCACCCGCCATCAAGGCGTCTCTAAGGTCCATCAGATGGGTAAAGAGCCCTTCTACGGCAACCATTGCGCGGTCTTCGCCGACAATCGTTGCGCCATCCGGGTTCGTGGCCAACCCCAGATCCGCCAGTGCATCGGAACCATTGAGTGCCTCGAGACGAAACTCCCCACCACCTCCAGAGGTATCCCCGAGCCTGATTCCATTGCCCTTCAAGGCCAGACCGACGTCCAGGATGTTCGGATCAACCAATTCCTGATCTGCCCTCAGCCTGATCTTGTCCAGCACATCACCAACCGTCTGGCAACCCACGAGATTCACACTGAAGCTCTCTCCATTGGAGAGCTTGACGACGAAATCCTGATCAAGGGATGGATCCAGATTGCCAGTCACCGGATCCACACCACCCTGCAGAATGGACACCCCTTCTCCACGATTGAAGTCGGAGAGCAGCGTGTCCCTGTCCATGGATCGAATGCCAAGATCGGTCGCCGTCTGACTTCCCGGCAGTTCCCCGACACTCATCAGACTTCCCGATCTGAGATTCACCACGTCCAGCCGGTCGCCACTCTGGCTGATATCGATCCTGATACCCATATCGAGCTGCTCGACGATCCTTCGGATGTCTCCGACGGTCTCCGCTGATGAGAGATCCAGATCGGTGATCTGGATTCCATTGGTGAATCTGATCATCTCCAGATCGAAATCAAAGGCCGATACCGGTGTGTTGTCCGTGAGTCGGCGATCAAGATCCCGGCCTGCTTCGCTGATGGGACCGTTGAAGACGTCGTCGATCCCGAGATCTTGGGCAGTACGACCACCGTTCACATCACGAATCGTGATGCTCTGTCCATCAGGAACCTGAACCGAGAATCCAGTCTGCTGCGGATTGATCTGCAGAGTCACACCCAGCTGCGACTGGAAGATCTCCATGACATCGCCGATCGTGAATGCATCAGACAGATCAAGCTGGGAAGTCTCACCCGTTGGTTCCAGAACCACCTCGATGACACCAAGCGAAATCCCCTGGCCTGTGGCACCATTGAGTTCATTCAGTGGTGTGTCGACATCCAATGCGGGATTGAGATCCCGATAGCCCTCTATGCGATTCGAAACAGCTCCGAAAGCCTCTTCACCACCAAGCGTCAAGGGGACTCCGGACGCCAGTCCAAGATCCGTGATCAACCCTGAACCATATCCCATGTACTCGATCATTCCATTGATATCGGCATAGGGTGAACGCATGGTGGCCGAACCACCGAACAGATGCACGCCCTGATGGGCGCCATTGGCGAGATCCATCAACTGCACGAGGATGGCGTCGATCGCCTGGGCCTGAACCACTCGCTCGGTGGAATCGATTCCGGAAGTCGCCTGTTCGAGACCGATGCCCTTGGCTTCGAGAACGAGATCGAACGCATTGGAAAGCGCCCCGTCAATGACACCGAGCATGGCCTCGCCATGCTCGAGATTTCGACCACGTTGCCGCTGGGCCTCGAGGAGTCCGTCAAGTGCACTCACGGCTCCTGCTCCGATGGCGTCATCGGAAGGTCGTAGCATCCCCTGTCCAGTCGCCAGTTGAAGCTGGACCCGAGCCAGTGCAGAATTGCCTCTGCCCAGCGAGGCGGCGGCATGCTGCCACTGCAGGAGGGTCGGTGTTCTTCCAAAGGATGGTTGGATGCTGTTCAAATGATCACTCCTTGCTCAGACAATCGACAAAAGCGTCTGGATCGTCTCATCGAGCGTCTCGAGATATCTTGCCGCTGCCTGATACTGGCGTTCATAGGTGAGGAGATTGATGGACTCCTCGTCCATCGATACGCCTGAAACCGATTGAACCTGTGCGGACAACCCGTCACGGACCATGGCCGCTGCTCCGTAGGCCCCTGTGGCACTCCCCGTCTTCACGGCCAGCGTGCCCACTTCCCCGGTCCAGAATGCCGTCAGGCTCTGACGGCCCAGACCATCGACGCTCCATTCACGAAGGCCGGCGATCAACAAGGCCGTATCGGCGGATCCCTCGACGAATTCCGAACCGGATGCCACGAGATTGATATCCGACTCGATCGAGCTGGAGACCGCTATCTTCGCTGCACTGGAACCACTGAAGAAGGTGTTGATCTCCAGGGCGGCCAGCACACCGGCGCTGTCGTTCGACAGCATGATCTCCTGATTCGCCGGTGCATCGATCTGCAATCGTCCATCCCCCGTGACCGTGATCTGGACGGATCCGTTGGTCTCGAGCTCGATGGCCTGAGCGAGATCGTCGAGGGACATCGTGGCTCCATCGACGTCGATGGTCCACGAATCCATCATCTCACCTGTTTCCGGATCCCTGAGATTGATGCTGAAGCTGCCGTTGGCGATCGGGAAGTCAAGGAGCTGATTCATGGGGATCGTCGTGTCTTCGACCGCGAGCCCACTGACCAGGCTGGTGTAGCCCGACAGTCCCTGCCCCTGTGAATGCAGGCGATTGACCTGCCAGATCAGTTCACGGCTGAATGTCTCCAACGATTCAATCGCGGGTACGACCGTCTCGGCTCTCTGCCGGAGCAGACCACCGAGCACACCCTGACCCACCTGAAGGGACGTTCCATCGGCCTGGATTCTGATGCTCGCTTCGGAGATGCCGTGCGTCGAGCTTTTGAAATGAGCCTCTATTCCTCGAGCCTCGTTACCCAGGACGACCGGAACCGAATCTACCAGGACATCGGCCATGCCGGATTCCTGATGAATGACGACGACATCCATGTACTGCGACAATTCCGTCAGGAGGACTTCACGTTCATCCATGAGCATGGTCTCTTGACCACCACCCTCCGTGACGATCTGCTCGTTGATTTCAGCGATTCTGGCAAGCAGTGTGTTTACCTGATTGACCGAACTCTCGATGGAGGTCGAGATCTCCGCACCCAGATCGTGGTACTGGCTTCGGAGGTCGTTGATCTTTCCGGCGAGGGCTGCACCCCTTTCCACGATCAGTGTTCGAAGCGAAGTATCGGAAGGTGTGTTGGCGAGATTGGAGAAGGCATTGAAGAACTCATCCAGAGCTGAAGACAGATCCGTGTCCCCCAGTTCGTTCTGCATCGCCTCGATGGCACCGAGGAACTTCTGGTCGATCGACGCCCCCGCTTCTCTGCTGATCGCGTCACGGAACCTGGCCTGAAGAGCCAGATCGATTTCCCGTCGAGCGGCACTGAATGCCACCCCTTGACCGATCCCCTGGTTGCCCTTCATCGCCGAGAGATGAATGGTTCGACGTGAATAGCCGGGTGTCACCGCATTGGCCATGTTGTTGCCTGCCACACGCATGGCCAACTGGGACGTGAGCAGTGCGGAACGACCGATCTCAAAGGCTCCATGAAGACTCATAGCCATACTCCATCAAAGATCATGTATCCAAACATCGTCATGCACTCCTACCGCCTGATATCAACCGTTGCATGCAGTACTTCCGGCGATTCGATCCGTCCCCGTCTCCCGTACGTCGTGGCACCATTGGCAAGGCTCGAATTGACCGCCTGGATGACACCTCCGAGATGTCGACAAAGTGTCGTCGCGGCCGCACGCAGAATTGAACTCCTTCGAGCCGTCTCCTCGGCCAGTCCCCGGAGCTGTTCGACCACGGGCTCGATTCTCTGTCGGAGAACCGCTGGCAGATGACCACACAGATCCCGTGTCCTCATGGTCGCGTCGTCCCGCAATTCCGGACCAAGCGATTCCTTGAGCCGACGAACCCCATTGACGCGATGTCTCTCGAGTTCCTGAAGCCGGGCGGCAATCACTCTTTCGTCACGACATATCTCGAGGAGGAGCGAGACATCGGCAGAACGAACGGCGGCTTCACCTTGACCGATATGATCAAGAAGCCGTGTGAAATCCGAGGCCTGGGCTTCGAGAATCTCGACGAGTGAGTCGACCTGTCTGGACAAGGATTCTTCGATCATGCGGTCAACTCCAATGATCCCGTTCTGGCAGTCAACTGATCAGTCAGCGCCTGGACCAATCCGAAGTTGGAACCTTGAACGATCTGGTCGGAAAGATGGCGGTTGAGCAGAGGCATGAATCGCTCCTCGACCGGACCAGGAGCGAATGGGCCTTCTCGAAAATGCGACTTCATCATCGAATCGAGAATCGGTTGGACCAGAGAGGTGGCGACCAGTTGCTGAGCCGCTTCATTGATCTGCTTTTCTCTGGAACCACCGCCGACACGAGCGATGGCCGATGCGAAGGACGGCGCACGCTCCATCATCCTGGATGTCGTGTCCGCACCTGCGGTCTGGAGACTGGGTTGAATGGTCGAAGTCATCATTCGTGAATGATCTCCGCGTGCAGCGAACCACTTCGTTCCAGCTCATAGATGATCTCGATCTGATCGGCCACGGGAACGTTGAACTGCCTGAGCGCTTCGAGCAGCGTGTTGAGATGGGTCGAGGACGTCTCCGTCCTTGGTGATTTCTCCGCGTTGATCGACAGCCACGTGCTCTGGGTCATCTGTGGAGCCAGTGCCGAGGGCTGAGGCTCGGGCGTCATCGTGGTGATCGTCAGTCCGGCATGTGAGATGGCCACGGGACCGATCTCCACATCACTTGTGACCAGTATGGTTCCGGTCCTTTCATTGATGACGATTCTGGCCTCCGTCTCGATCAAGGACGGATCAACCGGGATACTCATCAAGGCGGCTATGAACCGGGCCGGAGAGGATTGTTCCGATGTCGGAACCATCACTCGGACGCTGACTGCGTTTTCCGCAACAGCGAGTTGCTCGACACCGCTGAAATCAAGAGCTGAATTGACCAGGTCGGAAATCCTGGCGGCCATCGGATAGCCCGCGTACTGATCCTTGATCACCAGTTGGAGGCGACCCGTGGAATCGACGGGATTCCGATTGATGTCACGAATGACCTGACCACCACCACGAACTCGACCACTGGTGAGATCGTCGCCCTCGATCACGATCGGACCGGTTGCGAAGGCCATGATCGGTGGGTTGTTCTTGTGGGGACGAGGCAATCTCAAGGGAGAGAAGACCAGTCTTCCACCGGCCAGACTCTCGGCATTGAACAGGGTGTCCACGGACACATCCAGCCGGGTGCCATCCATCGCCCCGACCGCGGGAATCTCCATCTGGACCATCACGATCGCAAAGGCTCCGGCCTTGGAGAGCTCGTTGAGACCCCCGACCGGATCCCCCAGATTGGCCAGCAGTTCGGCATAGGGACGAACCGCCACGAAGGAATCCTTGGAGGTATCACCTGTTTCAGTGAGACCAACCACGATTCCCAGCCCCTGAAGAACAACTCGATCATGGCCCCTGAGGCGAATGAGATCCTGGAGAGAGGTCGCT
The DNA here is from genome assembly GCA_002364555.1 of Phycisphaerales bacterium UBA3158. Lineage (GTDB taxonomy): Bacteria > Planctomycetota > Phycisphaerae > Phycisphaerales > SM1A02 > UBA1668. Next base: position 27,237 of record DEYM01000078.1, read on the forward strand.
CCGGCAGATCCTGCGCAGAGCGCAATTGTGACCATGACTCCAAATACACCACACCAGCTTGAACAGCCTCGCATACGCGATCTCCTGGATTCTCTCCGCCTTTGAAGCGGATCCGGGACTCAGGATGCAAATACCCTGCCAGATTTGGCCCAAGGGGCTCCGGGGCCCGTATCCGAATGGACTGGTTGACAAGAAGCCTCGTTCTGAGTCACCTATCCGTATATGAGCCACGCCTACCTGATTCCATTGGCATTGATTCTGGGAGCCTGTAGCCCGAATCGATCGATCGAGGTGCCCACCGCCCCTTCCACACGCCCCGAAGCGGTCGCCAAGTCCACTCCGGCTCAGGAGAGGCCCCTGGCGGCCATCGATCGTGAACCGATCACACTTCTGGGAATGCGGCAACGGTTGATGGAGGCCGCTGGTGGTGATGTTCTTCGTGAAATGAGACTGGAAGCAGCCATTCAGGAGAAGCTGGATGCCAGAAGCATTGAAATCACCGAAGAAGCCATCCAGTCCGAGGAGAATCGTCTGCTGCTCGAACTCGATGACACGCCGGATACCGCTACGCAGCTGCTCAAAGCGGTCCGCGCGTCCCAGGGACTAGGTGATGTTCGATACCGGGGTCTGCTCTGGAGAAACGCCGCCTTGAGAGCATTGATCCAGGAGGATGTGAATGTTGATTCGAAGACCACGGAGCTGTTGTGGAGAATCAATCACGGGCCCAGACTACGCACTCGAATCATCGTTGTGAACTCCTTTTCCAGAGCGGCCACGATCGTTCAGGAGCTTGATGCTGGCCAGGACTTCACTCGATTGGCCGTCGACTGGTCCATCGATTCCAGCCGGGATCGAGGTGGTCTGCTCGATCCATTCAGCATGGACGATGTCAGTTATCCGCTTGCGCTCAGAAAAGCGTTCGATGATCTTGAGATCGGGCAGCACACCAACGCCGTGCTGCTGGGAGATCGATATCTGGTCGGACGCCTCGAGGAACGACTTCCATCCGATGGAATCAGCTTCGAATCGATCAAGAATCGTCTTCGTGAGCAAGCTCGACTGACCCAGGAACGGATACTCATGCAGGAAGAGGCCTATCGTCTGAGGAATCAGCCGAAGATCCGGATTTTCGACGGCACACTCGAAACGTCGTTTCAGGAAACGACTCCCGAACGTGATGAGCCCTGAACATGTCCACTGAAACACGCCACAATTCCACCATCGATCCCGCTGGTACCACACCTGCCATTCAAGCCAGATCCATCTGCAAGGAATACAAATCGAGCGACGGCACACGCCTGGCCCTTGATCATGTGGATCTCACCATTCCAAGGGGAGAGTGGGTCGCGATGCTTGGGCCCAATGGTTCCGGCAAGTCGACTCTTCTGGGGATCGCTTCGGGACAGGTAACACCGACTCGTGGTGATTTCAATGTCATGGGACAGGATCTTGCCGGACTCGAAAGACAGCTGATCGGGGTCGTCTTCCAGGCCACGGCGCTTGATCCTCGATTGACGATAACGGAGAACCTCGTGGATCTTGGTCGTCTTCAGGGAATATCCAATGACGGAATACGGACTCGGGTGAATGAAGCCCTCGAGAACAGTGGACTCATTGATCGAGCTCACGACAGGGTATCGACGCTGTCCGGTGGTCTTGCTCGAAGAGCCGATCTGGCCAGAGCCATGCTTCATGATCCCGCGTTGCTTCTTCTCGATGAGCCAACCACCGGCCTCGATCCCAATGCACGCCAGCACTACATGGAACATCTCTCCAGAATTCATTCCACCGGTCGGACGACGATCGTGATGAGCACTCATCTCGTGCAGGAAGCGGAGAAGGCTGGAAGAGTCATCATGCTCGATGCCGGCAGATGCATCGCCGATGATTCACCTTCCGATCTTTGCGAGCAGATCGGAAGGAGAATTCTCAAGGTGTATCAGGATGACTTCGATCCTCCGGAAGGTGAGGGCTGGAGACGCCTCGACGAAGCATGGACATTGCCGGTCGCCGGTCATTCCGACCCTGTCGTCGAGGACCTCCTTGAACAAGGTGTGGAACTGGCCCTGATGAAGCCGACTCTCTCGGATGTGTTCAACAGACTCGGTGGCAGCGAACTCTCGATGACGGCGGCGATTCGATGAACATAAACGGCCCATCCATTACGACTGCCACCGGCATCATCTGGCGAAGAGAGCTTGTTCGCTTCACTCGTCAACCAGGCAGGATCATCGCGGCGATCGGGACATCGGTCCTCATATGGGTGCTGCTTGGAAGCGGATTCGCCAACAGCCTCGAACCCAAGATCGCAGCAGACGAGTCGATTTCATTCTCCGCATGGCTACTACCGGGGATGATGACGTTGATAGCCATGTTCTCCTCGATCTTCAGCAGCCTGTCGACCATCGAGGATCGGCAGACAGGATGGCTCCAGGCGGTGCTCGTTTCACCAGCACCGCGACTATCGATAGCCCTCGGCAGAGCACTTGGTGGAGGCTCCGTCGCCTTCATTCAGGCAGGGATCCTGCTGGCGGCGATTCCATTGATCGGGCTTTCGACCGGATTCATCGGCGTGCTGCTCGCACTGTTCTCACTGGCCATGGCCAGCCTCGCCATGTCCGCAATCGGACTGGCCTTCGCCTGGCGATGTCAAAGCGCCTCGTCCTTTCACAGCGTCATGAATCTGGTGTTCATGCCGATGTGGCTTCTGTCGGGCTCCGTGTTTCCGATCAATGGCTCGTCGACCTGGCTATCGATCGTGGCCTGGTGCAATCCACTCACCTGGTGCACCACTGCCATGAGGACGTCGCTGACATCGACTCCGGAGTGGGACATGATCGGCCTATCGGTGCTGGTTTCGATCGGTGCACTGGCGATCGCCACCGCGGTCATTTCCAGAAGATGATCACGTTCGCATCCAGGCGAACCGGGCCAATCCGATTGGAAGCAGCAGAACCAACGGCACGAACGCACTGACCATCGGGGAGAGTCCCGGAATCGGCACGAGCATGAAGGCCGCGGCAGTGATGTAGAGCGGCAGCACCACGCCCGCACAGATGACCGATCTCTGCACCAGTCCCACCGGATATCGATCCAGGAAGAACGGCAAGGCGACGAGAAGTATCAGGATATTCACACCGATGATGACGAATCGACTCCAGAGACTTCTCCGGAGTGAATCCGATTCACGTGTCTCGGGGCCATCCAGCAGCACGTTGATCTGAGCCACCGACAACATGCCTGCCAGTGCACCATGACGACGCATCAAGAGGCGTCGAGGCGACAAGTCCGTCTCGATCGATTCGATGACCTCGGGACGTCCCGCCCGAGCCACCTCGCCATCGGTCCGCTCGAGAGAGGTCACGACTCCATTCTTGAAGATCCAGGATTCGGATTCCGGATTCCACTGGGCCTGATCGGCTCGAATTCGACGCACCGCCAGACCATCGACCGTGCGTTCGATGAAATTCGGCTGAAGCAGTCGCTCTTCGATGGGATCGAAATCGGATGCCTGCAGAAGACGTCTGCTTGAATCGACCGTGATCGGAATCGGGAATGAGCGGACCCCCGCCTGTCCGGCCTGCTGATGGGTACGAAGCAGCAGAGGCGCCATGTGGGGCATGACCAGTTCCTGATTGAGGATCTGGAGGAATCCAAGTCCACCGGTGACGATCAGAATCGGAATGGTGATTCTCTGCAGATTCCAACCACTTGCCAGCAAGGCGACCAGCTCGCGATGGCGGCTCATCTGGGCAATCGTGAAGGCCGTCGCGCCAATCACGAGAATTCCCCAGAGCCATGCGTAGAACTGGAACAGCTGTGGCAGCTGATACCCCAGTACCAGCATCGTCGTGGAGTACACCTTCCTCAGACCCCCCGCATCATCAGGTAGCGACTTGGAGGCTGCATCTGAAAAGGCATCGAGATTCAGCATGACGTCTATGACGACGGCGAAGAGATACAGCAGGAGAAAGAGAAGAACGAAGTTCCCCAGCATTCGAATCGCGATGTGTCGATCGATTCTGGTCATGGATCAGTTCCTGGATACCCGGAAGTAGATGAACAGAATCATGACAAGCAGGATGCCATTGCCCGACCAGGAAACCAGTGTGCCACCGACGAGATCACCATCCCTGATCATGCCGTTTCCACTGGCGATCAGGATCAGATCGAGCAGTGCAGGAAAGAATGCCCAGATGTACACCCCAAGTGGAGGCAGATTCCGCAGGAGGACCGCCAGAGTGCCCCCCAGGACAAGCAGCAGCAACGCGGTCACCGACAGAGTCGATCTTCTGGCTACCTGGGCATCGATTTGCCCCAACAACTCACGGATCCTGAACTCCACGTATTCGACACCGCCATTGACGGCTCCCGACTGCGCTTTCACCTGCGTCGAATAGTTCAACACCTCCGACAGCGGCATGTCACGCGGCAATTCCTCGACATCTCCGGAGGCGTCTAGCCCCGTGATGACGAGTTTCTCCCTCCGATTCGGTCGCAACGGCACATCAAGGGACTCGACCTCCACACCCATCAGTTCAAGCGTGAATCCACTTTCACCGCCAAGGATCTCCTGACGCTGCAGCCGGGCCGATTCAGTCGTGAATCGTCGACTCGGCAGATCATCGACTTTTTCCGTGATCACGATCGCCGAATCGTCCTGATTCAGAAAGACGCCATCGAACACGCCGTCTGCCTCGATGTCGTATCGACGACGGATCGGTCCGGACTTCGCGATCGTGACTTTCCCATCCCGTACCAGTCTTTCATTCAATGATCCGGAGATCTGGAAGTCGTTGAGAGACTTGAGCAGACTCGATCGGGCATCATCGACGAGAATGGCTCGCTCGGGATGCACACGAGCCTCCCGAAGTTCCAGAAACGTCAGATGTTCCGGATCGCTCCTGTCAGGGCGTGGAATCGGAATCGCGTGGGTCGGTTCGATACGAGGTGAACCACGAAGACTGTTGGATTTGGCATCCCAGGCGACGGTATCCTCCATCGCCAGCTTCAGAAGCGACACCCGATCTCGGTGATAGAGATCGATCACGGCACCCGCCGCGGTCACATCACTACCGGACAATCCGTTTGAATCCAGCTTGGAAGCCACTACACGACGAAGCAGGAATCGTTCATCGGCACCTGTCGGTGGATCCGGTATCTCCTCGAAATCCTCCGCATAGATCTGCAGCTCGTTGAACTCGAAGGGAACACCACGTTCGATCGACGTGGCGATCAACTGCTTGACATCTCCCGCCAGTGTCGCCGCCATGAGACCGAAGAATCTGGGAATGACCGTCTGGGTCAGGATGACCATGATGAGCATCAGCGCCAGCCCCAATCCGATGACGGGAGTGAAGATGCTTCGATAGCTCATGCCGCTGGCCGACATCGCGAGGATCTCGTTGTCGGTCACGAAACGATGCAGGGTGAGCGTTGCGGCAAATCCCGCTGCGAACGGCAAGGCGTATTGCAGCATCGGGATCATCGCCAGACCAACGAACTTGATGGCCTGGGCAGGCGTGAGAATCGTGTCTCCAGCAAGCGGCTTGATCACGGCCCCGAAGGCAATGATGGTGACCAGAATCGCGGTCGTGAGGAGAACCTGCCGAAGCAGTTCAACGAGGATGTAACGGTAAAGCCGCCACGGCATCGTGGCATTATCGCCGATAACGGCTCTCGAAATCCAACCGGATATCAATCATGGCCATCTGACCCCCCTGGGGAGCCTCCTTTGGGCTCGGATCCAGCCTCTTTTCGGATCAGTTCGGGTTGTACGGGCTGGATGGCCCCGGACTTGGATCCGGAGAGGCGAATCAGCATGATTTGATTCAGAAAGGCCCTGGGATGGTCGAAGAAAACGCCCGGGGATGGTCCATCCCGACCCTCCTCCCATCGGAGTTTCAATGTGACAGCGCCTGTTTGTCTCCAATCCAGAACAGCACTCAGATGTGCCAGAACCCCCATTCGGAGGGGGCTGACCCTCTTTGAATCGCTGATTGCCATCGGCCTGCTGGTGGCCACGGTGACGGCGGTGATGTCGGCATTGGCCGCTGGACGCCAGCATTCCAACGTGGCTCGGCTTTCGATGTCGGCTGGCCTCGCCGTGGAGATGCTCATGGCTCGAGTCACGGCAACAGCTCATACCAGCGATGGCTGGATGCAGCTACCCGGCTGGCAGGGATATCGCGAACTGCCCGGTTCCGTCGAAGCCGGTTCGGGCACCCTTCTCTCCGAGGAGTATCAAGGCCTCGAATTGACGGTCGAGCTGGCGGACAGTCGTCATGACATTCCATCGCTGGCCGTCAGGATCGATGGTCGAGATGTCCAGGTGACCGCACGAAACAATGTTGGAAAGACGCTTGCGCAGATCGTCCGTTTCCTACCGGAGCCCACAACACCATGAAGACAAGAATGAACAAATCAATCCGAAACAGACGTGGCATGACGATCATCGAGACCGTGCTTGCCATGACGATCACCGCCATGGTCGGTGGTGCCATTTCAACCATGATGGCTGCCGTCAGCGATGAACTCGCATCCAATCAGGGCACTCGCAGCAGTCTCATTCGTGCCGGACTGGCACAATCCAGACTCTCCTCGTACATAGCCAGATCTCACTGCGTGCTGGACCTGGAGGACACTTCAGTGACCTTGTGGCTGGAGGACAGCCGTGATGGCAATACAGTCCATGCAAGTGAAATACGCTGGATCACACTCAACGAGGATACGAAGATCCTCGAATCGCATTTCGTGTGTTTCCCAGACAACTGGTCCGAAGCCGCCAAGCTCCAGGCTGACACCGAATACACGACGGCATCGAACATCAATTGGAACATGGTCCTGAAGTCCTTCCAGGACCGAGGCCTGAGTTGCTCCCTCCCACTCGTGGAAGGAATCATCTCGATGGAATTCGCCGGCAATGGCTCGTCCAGTCTGGATACGACCCTCATCGAGACGACGATGAGCATGGCGATCATGAATCAGATCGAGAACATGAATACGGCGGAATCAATCCGGGTTCATCAGATCCCAGAGGACATGGAGAACTGATTCCCATGATCCATCCATCAGGCAACATGATTCCACATCGACCTGTCCATGACAGGCGTGGTGTCGCGCTTCTCCTTGTACTCATCTCCATGGCGACGGCAACCACGTTGACATTGGGATGGCTGGCCAGCCAGGACAACGCCGCTCCACTGAGCCGAAACATCTCCCATGCCGCCCAATCGAGAGCCGTCGCCTCGAGTGGACTGGAACTGGCCGTGGCCATCATGCAGACCAATTCGGATTGGCGAACCATGCATTCCGGCGGACAGCTTCTGAATGACCATGAGATGAGCCCTGGTCGTGTCGATGTCCGGCTGACGGATGTGGCAACCAATCTTCCACCCGTCGCAGGCTCCGACACGATCCATATTCAGGTCACCGCTCGAGTCGAGGACTTCACGCAGTACATCGAAGCGATCGCTTCCGTCGTGAATACCGGTTCACCCGACAGCGAGGATGTCAGTGGATTTGCGGTCTGGGTCGGCGACGGTCTTGAACTGAAGGGCCATTCTTCCATCAGACGATGGGAGGAGGCGCCCATGTCGTCACTGGGTCGAAGACTGTTCATCGGAATCGATTCGGAGGCACCCAGAAGCATCGACATATCGTCGAACGCACTGCTGGCCGATGCCACAATCGTCCATTCGGAAGGAGCCTCTCTGGCTCTGGTTCGAAACGAAGGCATTCCAGGCCTCCGGCTTCGATCCACTTCAAGCCTCTTCGCACCCAAGCCATCACCTTCGCAACTGCCGGGCTATACCGGAGATCGTTCATCCAATGGCAGCTTCACTCCTTCCGAAGCGGACTGGTCATCGCATCCCGAATCCATCTCCCTTGGATCCGGAAGCACGATACACGTCCCCAACGGAGCCAATCTGTCGATGGATTCACTCGAGCTTCGCAGTGACACGACGCTTGTCATCAATGGCGAAACGACTCTCCATGTCCATGGTGAACTGCTGATCGAAAACGCCAGCATCGTGCTGAATCCGGGAGCGAGTCTCAATCTCGCCTGTGGTGGGGATCTGAGACTGAGAAACGCCTACATCGGCGATGCCGGTGGCGAGATGCTCGATGAGGAGGGTACGCCCTCCTGGTTCGACGCCTCCAAGAT
>DEYM01000078.1:35801-38137 GCA_002364555.1 Phycisphaerales bacterium UBA3158
CTCGTGAAGGGAATCATCGAAGCACCGGAACATCGACTGGTCATGAGAGATGACTCCACCGTGGCCGGACGCATCGCCGTCGATCATCTCCGTGTCAGGCATCGTGCTTCGGTTCTCTACGATCATGCTCTGGACAGCGGACAGGGTGCCACGAAGCTCGCATTGGAAAAACAGTCCAATGGCCTCGATCGCATCAAGGATCGTCTACGAAGTCAGTTCAGAAGATGGCGGGAACGCATGGGTTTCATGCAGGAAGACCCTCCTGCATCCGGCAGCGACACCATTGCATCCCGATTCGGACTGGCTGCCGATGATGCCTGGTGGAAGTCGCCGACCAGTCGGGAGACCCCAATCGATCTTCAACTGCTGGTCCATGGCGGCGATACGGATACATGGGAAGCCACAGCAGCTCTTTCAAGTGTGGTACCCAAGCAATGAATGCCAGAGACGGAATTGCCAATACCGATGGGACGACTCATCGTCGTGCCTTCACACTCGTTGAACTGATGGTCGTTGTGGCCATCTTGATGACCATGGCCATGTTCACCATTCCGATGATCCAGGATGGACGTTCCAGCGGAGTCAATGCGGCTGCCGGCATTCTTCAATCGGACCTGGAAAGAGCGCAGGTGATGGCCATGTCGCATCCCGACAAGAGGGTTGGCCTGCAGATCGATGCCGATGGTGGCGGATGGAGCATCGTCGATGCCGATTTCCCCTCCACTCCACTGCTCGACGAGTTCAGCGGCGCACCCATCTCGATCCGGCTCGGCAAGGGGCGTGGACAGGTCGCCGACGGTGTCCAGATCCAGGGGGATGAGGCGAGTGGAAACCTGCTCGTGTTCGGAGCACTCGGTGGCCTGGAGCTACCGGGGAATCCCAGACTGCTCACACTCCGCAACGAATCACATGAACGCAGTCTGCGCGTGAGCCCCGCCACAGGGTGGATATCGATCGTTCAAGTCGATTGAGGGCTGTCTGTTCCTAGCGCCGCCGACGACGAGCTCCTCCGACCATGGCGAGCCCGAGAACCGCCAACGCGCCTGGAGCTGGGACGAACTGTATGTCGAACACGATCGAGGCATTGTTCGGATCGGTCCATACCATTCCCTGAAGATTCAGTTCCAGCACGTCGGAGTTGACGACTTCCGCACGACTTGCGGCATCGACCGACTCGTATTGGTCAACAAGCCAATCCGACAAGACGGGATCTTGCTGGGGAAAACCGTAGTAGTCGGTCCAGTAGATCGGATCACCCGCGATGGCACCGACCGAGGCTGACGCGAATCCATCAATGCTGCCAAGGGAATCGGTCACAACCATGCCGTTGAAGTCGCCTGGTCCGAAGGCGATCGCATCGATACCGCCGGTGAGGATCTCCATGCTGAACTCGATCGAGGTATCACCGAAATCCCATGACTGCAACGCGGTTCCAACCTGCTGCCCATCACTGTAGAGACCGATGACCTGCTCGTACTCGATACCGGATCCAACGACGATTTCACCAATGTTGTTGCTAGCCCCCGATGAGTTCGGACCATAGCCCGTGTAGATACCTTCGAGATAAACGGTCTGGCCCATCAATCCTGCCTGAGCATTCATTGAACCGACGATGGCGAACGAGCACAGAGCCGTCGCTGCGATGATTTGAAATTTCTTCATGATGGACTTCCTCTTTGATTTCCCCCTGGTGACCCTTGAAACCGGTCCTCCAGATAGGCTCCGAGTCTAGCGGAACTCTCGCCAACGACATTCGCCAATACCCGAGATCAGTGTATTTTTGGGCATGAGAAGACCAAAGCGGCCTCAGAACATCCGTATTACCATGAGAGTACAAATCAGATTCTGGATTCACACCATGCCGATTGCCTTTGTTCGAAACGTCAGTGCCTCCATCAACGATTGTGAACTCACGCACATGGAGCAGAAGCCGATCGATCTTGAGATCGCCCGAGATCAGCATGACGCCTATGTCCAGGCCTTGAAGGACATGGGATGCGAGGTGCATGAACTGCCTCAACTCGATCATCAGCCGGATGCCGTCTTCGTCGAGGACACGGCGGTCGTGGTACCCGAACTGGCCGTACTCACAAATCCCGGAGCCGTCAGCCGAAGAGGTGAAGTCGACTCGACGGGAGAATCACTTGCCGAACATCGTACGATCGCTCGCATCTCGGATGCCGGTCAACTCGAGGGGGGCGATGTTCTCAGAATCGACAAGAACGTCTACGTCGGCTGCGCCACTCGCACAGACGAGGCGGGGATCGATGAACTTCGTTCGCATCTCGAGCCTCATGGCTATCGGGTGATCGCGATTCGACATGGTGCCGCCCTTC
>DEYM01000102.1:0-21591 GCA_002364555.1 Phycisphaerales bacterium UBA3158
GATTATCACGATCAGGCAAACACCATGTACGGTGCATGGGACACGTTCACCCAGGCCAACAATGCCCCCAACTTCGCCGACAATGGTGGGAACATGGGCTTCAACGGTCAGGTATTCAACTTCAGTGGAACGGCATTCATCGCAAGTTCGGGAAACATCTACGATCCCGCAAGCGCGTTGAACATCCACAATTACCTGACTCTTGAGAATGTCGATATCACCAATGCGCAGGTGAATGTCGCCACCATGGGTGTACTGCCCGATCTTGGCAACGTCATCTTCCAGGCTGTCACTTCAGCCGGTGACACGACCAATCTCGATACCAGCACATACTCCGAGAATTTCCTCAATGAAATTCCCGGCTTTGGTGCCACCACGAATCTGAGCTGGTCGTTCGACCTCTCTGATATCGCCGGTGATGTGACCAGCATCGCATTCATCATGAGTGCAACCGGTTCCAACATGAGTCTCGATGCACTGAGTCTCGACGTCGCTTACGCGACCGTGCCGGCTCCAGGTGCCCTGGCACTTCTGGGCCTCGCAGGCATTGCCGGACGTCGTCGACGTCGCGGCTGATTCAATTCCACCATGGTTTGAATCCGAAGCATGCACTCCAGTCCCGCAGGACCATCCGGTTCTGCGGGACTGTCTTTTTTGCTTCAAGAATTCGCGGCTTCTCAGGCCAGAAGCGAGATCAGCGTGACGATGGCGGTCAGCATGATCACGACGGTGAGTCCAGCGAGGATCGCCGCCTTGGGATGCTCGATTGCCAAGGTCCTGACATCCTCCGAGAGCGAAGAGGGCAACTGGGGGATGTCGCCCCCGGCAATCTTCTGGAGATCCCTGAGCATGGCGTCAGATGAGCTGTAGCGGACGTCGGGATCGTGAGCGTGACTTCTGGCGATGATCTGCTGCAAAGCATCGATCGACTCTTGAGAGGAGCCTTCCAGCTCTTCTCTGAAGAGCCATTGGAAAATACCGCCCAGCGAGTAGAGATCGACTCTGGCATCAAGCCTCGACCAAGGAATGTCCATGCTTTCAGGTGCTCGGCAGGCGAGTCCCTCGTGTGGCGTGGCCAGATGATGTCTGAGGAGCCTGGGAAGACCGATGGCATCGATGGAGGGATGGCCCAGATCATCGATGAGGATGCGTTCTGGATGGAGATCGCCGTCGAGAATCGCTCTTCGGTGACTGAATGCGACGGATTCCACAAGTCGAATCGCCACGTTCAATTTCTGTTCGTGGGATGGATTCTGCTCTTCGGTCCACTGGACCAGATTGGGTTTTCTGGTGGCAGTGGTGACGATGAAGGCGCGAGGACCCGTTCCGAGGATCGCGGTTCCGATCTCAAGCAGGGGTTCGATGCCGGGATGTTCCAGTCGGGTCATGGTCTCGGCGTCGATTCGGACGCGTCTGACATCGCTGTTGTCCAGTTCAGGCGTGAGAACTCGAAGAATGACTCTTTCCCGTGACCCTTCGGTCTCCGCCAGGAAGCAATCCTCGTCGGTGCCCTCCAGACGCTCGAGCAACCTGAAGTTGCCAAGCAGGTCGCCGGCTCCGGGTGCCGCTATGGATCCCTCCTCGGGTTCGCCAGCCGACAACGTATGGGATGGATCGGCCGATGAGAGCGCCTTCTCAGTCGAGCCGTACTGGCTCAGCAACAGGCTCACTTCCGATTTCAACGCATCATCATCCCCACACGACTCGAACAGGAAATGCGCCCGTCGTTCCGCGGGCAGATCCAGCGCCTTGCTGAAGATGCGATCGGCTTGTTGTTGCGTATCCTGTTTCACGGTGGTCCCCTCGAACATCCGGGAAGTTAGATCATCGGTTGCCAGTGGCATCAGAATACCACGACGAATGACGGCAACTACGGTCGATGCAGCCAGAAAAGTCCATGTTCCCCGAGAATCAACACGGGGGCCGCGATTCACGGCAGACAGCAGTGGTCCGCCGCTACTGCTTGATGGTCTCCAGCGAAACGATGATTCTGACCGTGTCACCCAGCGAGCCGCGTTCAACGCCCCAGTTCATGCCGTGTTCGCTTCGCTTGATCGTGAAGGTGGCTTCGAATCCGCTGCGAAGGCCGCGACCCAGGTCGGCTGTTCCGACTCGTTCCAGCTTCACGTTGACGGGCTTGGTCTTGCCCAGCAGAGTCAGTTCACCGGTCATGACCCACATGTTCTCGCCATCGGGCGTGCACCCCGTGCTCTTGAATGTCATGTTCGGGAATTCCGGTTCATTGAAGAAGTCGGCATTGCGGAGATGCTTGTCGAGATTGCTGTTTCCCGAGTCGACGCTGCTGATTGGAATGGTGATGTCGAACTCGGGACAGGCCTGCCCGGTATGGTCCCACTTGACCTCTCCACTGGGCTCGTTGAATCGTCCCCAGAAGGCGCCCGCGCCCATGTGCGTCACACGGAAGAGTGCGGTGCTGTGAACGGTGTCCACCTTCCAGGTGGATGGCCCATCGGCAGTCGTCGGTGTTGGTGACTCATCCTGGGCGGCAAGGCCACCGGCGATGATGGCGAAGCAGACAAGCGCGGCGACTGATGACAGCCATGCGATTCTTGATGTTCTGAGCATGTTCATGGTCCGATCCTTTGGTTGATGGTGCATTCGGGGGGCGACTGTCGATGAACAGTCATGAAACGGGGTGTCGAGATTTTAAGGACTGATGGTCAGTCGAAGGCATGAGTCCCATAGAAACATCACGGTAGTCTTTCCTGAAGGGGCGAGGAGCGTGCTCGATCGCAGCAGCTGTCTGGAAATCGTCGATGCATCGGCCCTCATCGTCCTTGTTTTCGTCCGGTTTCCCGATATCGGACCATTTGCGAACAAATGACCCCCAAGGGGGGGTATTCAAAGGTGGAGTGCCATCGCTTCCGATTGAATCACCTGTGAGGATCAGACTGGAAAAACCTGATTCACTGATCCGCAAAGCGGTGAATTTGCTCCTTCACACTCGAATTGGCCAATTGAGTCTGTCATACTCTTACGATCGGTCCCCCACACCAACATGGCGGCAAGCCTAGATCGGTAAATCACTTCTGATGTCGACGTCATTGATCCGTTCCATCTCACTTCTGCTGCTGGTATTGAGTCCAGCGACTCTCCTTGCTCAGCAGGTGAGGGTGCCCGAGCAATGGCCCACCATCCAGGAGGCCGTGGATCAGGCTTCGCCGGGAGATGTGATCTCGGTCGGGCCGGGCATCTGGAATCAGGCCATCGATCTCAAGGGTAAGCCGATCACCTTGACTGGCAGAGAAGGTGCGACCAAGACGATCCTCGATGGACACGATCTGGGCAGGAGCATCATTCGGTGCGCGACTCAAGAGAAGGCTTCCACGATCATCGAGGGTTTCACGATCATCAATGGAACCGGTGATCAGGAGTTGTACGGCAAGAAATCCGCTGTCGGCGGGGGCATCGTCATTCTGGGTGCATCCCCGATCATCCGGAACTGCGTCTTCAAGAAGAACACCGTGAATTACGAGGGCGGTGCCGTCTACATGGCTCGCGACTCGAGTCCGGTCTTCGACTCATGCATCTTTCTCGAGAACGGTGCTGAAAAGGGGGGCGCCGTCTTCGGTGTCCAGAGCAAGCCGACATTCCAGCGATGTGTCTTCGAGAACAATGAAGGTCGCTACAGCGGTGGAGCCATCTACAACTCCGATGCTCAGGTCAGCAGTTTCGACGACTGTCATTTCGTCAGAAACCGTGCCAGCTACTACGGTGGGGGCATCTACGAATACGGCAGTTCCGGGAAACTCAAGAACTGCACCTTCGATCGCAATCGGGCGACCTACAAGGGTGGTGCCGTATGCAACGGATATCGTGGAAAGAGCGAGCTGGTCGATTGTCGTTTTCTCTCCAACTATGACGATGTCGCTGGCGGCAATGCGCCCCACATGACCGTCATCGCGCCGGAGGGAGCCTGCATTCTCACCGATGGCTCGTGTCTGAACGTCACTCGTCAATCATGTGATGATGCCGCCGGCGTCTATCGGGGCAATGGAATCGACTGCAGCAGCCAGCCGAAGACCCGGATGGCCAGAAGCAACGATCTCAATCGTGATGGCCGCATCGACGATCGAGATGCCCTGATGCTGCTTCTGCTCTGGCGATAGTCTCACGAGTCCCTGAAGAGTTCCTGCAGGACGATGTCGTGAACGGCGGTGCATGGAATCTGTTCGGGAAGATCCTCATGGCCTTCCCTGATGATGATGCCGTCGCTTCCGGGGCCGTTCAGACCATGTGACCCACCGACCACATTCGTTTCAAGTCCGATGGCATCCATCAATGTCCGCTGCCCAAGCTTCTTCGCGAGCAGCTTGAGGATCAGGCGTGGTTTGCTGCCTTTCCATCCAGGTGCGAAGAACAGTTCTCTCGGGTCGTATCCTGGCTTTCGGTGTATGTCGACGGTCCGTGCGAAGTCCGGTGCCCTGTTTTCATCAAGCCAGTAGTCCCATGTGAACCAGTGGTCCTCCTCCGAGAGCAGGACGAGATCCCCTGAACGTGGATGATCCAGACCCGCCCGTCGCCGTCCTTCCAGATCGAGGACGCAAGCAACGCCGTCGAGCTCGCTCAGGAGAGCCGAGACCTCCTCGAGTCGATTCCGATCCTGCACGTAGACATGGGCTATCTGATGATCCGCGACGGCAAAGGCATCACTACCTCCCGGATCGAGCATGTCCAGGCCCAGCTCCTCCCTGACTCGAAGCAGGCCAGCTTTCCTCAGAGCCTTGTTGGGATGAACGGCGTCCTTGACGGATGTGATTCCGTATTCACTGACGATCACGATACGGCGACCATCCTGCTGCAGCTTGTCGATCAGATCACCGGCGACCTCGTCGATCTCGGTCATGGCCCGGCTGCTGAGTGGGTGGTCGGGCCCATGTCGCTGGAGGTCGTAGTCGAGATGCGGCAGGTAGACCATGAGTAGATCGGGTGCGTGACGATCGTGGACGATGGCCGCGGACTCGGCGATCCACCTGCTCGATGCGATACTGGCGGTCGGTCCCCAGAAGTTGAACAGCGGGAATCGCCCCAGTCTCGACTGGAGTCGATCCCTCAGCTCGGGTGGATCGGTGTAGATGTCCGGGATCTTGCGTCCATCCGATGGATACATCGGTCGTGGAGTGATCGTGATGTCCGTGTCCGCGTGCATCGCATGCCACCAGAAGCAGTTGGCGACCGTGAATCCCGGAGCACGATGTCTTGCGGCATGCCAGACCTTCTCACCCTGGACAAGATGATTGGACTGTTTCCAGAATCGGATTTCCGACTGATCACGCTCATACCAGCCATTGCCGACGATGCCATGCTTCTCGGGAAGGGTTCCCGTCAACATGCTCGATTGAACGCTGCATGTCAGAGCGGGAAGAACAGGATTCAATGGGCGAACGCAACACGAGGACTTCGCGAACTCGCGAAGTCTGGGCATGCGTTCATCGAGCATGTCGGTGGTCAAGCCGACGATGTTGATCAGTGCGACAGGCTTTGGTGCATCGGTCACATCAGGTTCCAGGCAGAGGTCGGTGAATGATCGTCACAACGGCGAAACAGCATACGGCAACCATCGCCGGTATCGGTGCATCGAGAAGTCCCAGCAGAAACGCGTCCAACAGGGAAAAGCCCGCGATTGATCCAAGGACAGCCGGGACAATGCCGGCTGGACGACGCAGCAGGCAGGCCATGATCCAGAGTATCTGCAGAAACAGAAGCAGGGCTGTGAGGATCGTCAGTGGCCAGTTCTGGACCTGAATGGCCATCGCGGCCAATACGGCCAATGGCAGAAGCAGAACAGGCCATCGCATTGGTTTTCCAGTGGACTCTCGTCGGGCGATCAAGGTGATTCCAGCTGTCCAGAGGCCTATGGCGAGCATGGACCAGAGCAGCCAGGATGCCGAAGGTGCATTCGTGGCCACCAGTGCGGCGGTCAGATACACCATGCAGCGGCACATTGACATGCCGATGACGGCGGCCGGCCAGAACCGATGGCAGGCGTCGTACGCCAGGACCAGAGCACTCAGCAGACAGGTCGCGGTCAGGACGGCCGGACCAAGAAAAACCGTCGAGGCGGTCGCGATCAGGATCAACGCACCGCCGATCAATCCTGCCGTTCCTCGTCGGATCAGACCGGATGGGATCGGTCTATCGGGTCGATGCAATCGATCCCAGCCGGCATCGAAGACATCGTTGAGGATCATTCCGCCCAGATAGATGGCAATGACGACGAGTGTGATGAAGATCAGAGGCCAGAGCGTGTCGGTTCCACCACCGATCATCCAGCCGACCAGGACATTCGAGACGCATGTGGGTGCGTTCGAGATGCGCAGGATGTCCAGCCATGCCCGGATGCGGGATGTCATGACGCCGCTTCCACATGTCGACGAGTCCATCTGATCTCGTCCGCTATGCCAGCGGCCAGTTCCTCAAGGCCGGGTGTCTCGGGCAAGGCGCTCCATGCATAGGTCTCCACTTCCCATTCCGTTATTTCGGGACGTGATGCCAGAAGCTCGATGGCCTGCTTGAGATCGTCCTGGGTGGTGTGCAGGGATTCGATTCGATCCCTGTGAACGGGAACATGGAAATGGACTCTCCAGCAGTCATCGCCCGAGATCGACTCCTCCTCGAGCGCCTCCTCGAGATCCTCGTAGAACGTGATGCCCTGTTGATTTCGAATGGAGACCTGATGCAGCCATCTCGGTTCGGCGAACAGCCTGAGTCGTTCCATCGAGGCCTCGTCTTCGCCTCTGGCTTCAAGCGCCGTGGAAACCTGGATCTTTCCGATTCCGATTCCAGCCGAGTCGTAGTTGGCGATGACATCCTGCTGGGATTCGAACATCACAGAGGCGTGACAGACATCATGACAGACTCGAAGATGACGTCGAACGTCATCTTCTCTACCTGAAGTCAGCAGTCTGTTCTCGAAGAGATCGACGACATCATCGGATCGCTGAAGAAGGCATCCGGGCTCGGGTTCGAGATCGAGATGCAGGCAGCAGCCCGTACGGGACTCGATCATGACCAGATGATCGACGGCACGCTGCAGATTGATGACGGCCTCGTCCACGCGGGTGTCGTCGAGATCGGACCATCCGATGGGCAGCGTTGAAATTCCGGCTGACGTTCCCGCCGGAACGAGATCGACGAGCAGATCGGCCAGATCGATCGTGTATCGAAGCCGTTCCGGGCGACTCCAGTCCGGCTGGTAGACGTTGTGCTTCACCCGATCGTCGTGGAAGTTTCCGTAGGGAAAACCATTGAGTGTGAATACCTGCACATTCATGTCTTCAAGTGATTCTCGAAGGCGTTCCGGTGTCTGTCGACGAGCATCGTCCAGTGATTGCCTGGAGAGCCAGAGGCCCACCGGAAGTGGGGCGTCCTCGGCCAGTTCGACCTGGATCAGGGAGGCGCATCGACCGAGCGTCTGCAGCATGCTTGACAGATCCGTTCCGGCATGGACGTTGGTGCAGTATCCGATCCGTCTTTCGTTGATCGGTTCAGTCATCGTCGGCCCGAAAGCGTGGTGATCTGGACAGGAACGTCTTGGGGTTGTCCCACGTGACTTTCCTGACCATGTCCTCCGAATGGCCTCGACGGCGCATCTCGATCCTCGCCTTTGGAACGGAGAGAGGGTCGCTGGGACCCCAGTCGCCTGCGGAATTCATCCACAGCCGTTCGGTGCCGTATGTCTCGAGAATGTCGACAGCACGTTGGGGAGTGCACTTGCTGTCTGGATAGAGGGTCATCCCCGCCCAGAAGCCGCGATCGAGGACTTCCGAAACCGTATGTTCCTCGACATGATCGATGAGGACACGATCAGGCTGCAGACCGGCATTGAAGATGGCATCCATGATCAGCCTGGTTCCCTTGAGCTTGTCCTCGAGATGAGGTGTGTGAACCAGAACGAGCTGATTCGTGCTCAGTGCCAGTTCGAGATGGGCTTCGAGAATCATCAGCTCGTTTCGACTGTTCTTGTTGAGGCCGATTTCACCGATGCCCAGGACGTTCGGGCAGTCCATGAAATCAGGAATGATGGACATGACCTCTTTCGCAAAGCCGGCATCCTCCGCCTCCTTGGGATTCACACAGAGCCAGCAGTGATGTCTGATGCCGTACTGGGCGGCCCGCTTGGGTTCGGTATCCGTCAGCTGCTTGTAGTAGTCGTAGAACCCCTGCGGGGAGCTGCGGTCGAAACCAGCCCAGAAGGCGGGTTCCGTGATGGCGACGCAACCGGCCATCGCCATGCGCTCGTAGTCGTCCGTCGTCCTGGAGACCATGTGGATATGTGGATCGATGTACTTCATTCGGGAGCCGGAGCGCCGAGCGCCCCCTTCATCGGTGCGGTTTGCAGTGGTTCGGATGAATGATCGCTGAGATGTTCGAGCACCCGACGTGTTCGATCGTTCTTGCCGTCATTGAGGATCTTGAGACATTCGTGAAGCGCTGTGATTCGAAAATCGACCCCAAGTCCCTCGTCATCCGCGTCCGAAGCCCGGTCGACTCGATCCAGGAATGCCGCCAGATCGATCAACTTCGCACGGTGCTCCATGAAGTAGGCATCGGCGATTTCCGCAGCGGTCATTGGACATGAATTACGTTCGGTCATGAACTTTGATTCTAGCGTCATGAATCGCCGGGGCGAGTTCAATGTCTCATGAATCAGCGGAGAGGATCCCGTTCACGGATTCGATGGCGTCCAGCATGATCGAGGAGTCGATCTCATGGAGTTCGACGAGGGCGCCGGGAGCGGTGATGGTGGGGATCGTCAGACATCCTCCCAGATGCTCACGGAATTCCTCTATTCCCTCCAGCACGACTTTTCCATCACTGAGGCAGTCGGAGCAACTCAGGAAACCAAGAGAACGCAGGCACTCGAGGACTCTGCTGGAGATCTCCTGATCGAGTCGTCCTATCCTCACCGTGTAGTCGAGATCGATCGCCAGACCGATGGCGACGGCATCACCGTGAGGCATCCTCCACTGCGTGATCGCCTCGATCCTGTGAGCAGCCCAGTGTCCAAGATCGAGTGGTCTGGCGTGCTGGTTCTCGAACGGGTCCCCACCATGGACGATGTGATCCATGTGGAGTCTCGCCGAGGCCAGCATGACGGATTCCATGGTCTCCAGATCGCGAGCTCGGAGACGATCCGACGCCTGCTCGATGAAGTCGAGAAGTGGGGGATGCTTCAGCAGCGCGACTTTCACGGCTTCGCTCAGACCGCCTCTCCAATGCGCCTCGTCAAGACTGTCGAGCAATGAGAGGTCGTTGACGACAGCCAGTGGTGGGCTGAAGCTTCCCAGGAAATTCTTGACGCCAAACGCGTTGATTCCGTTCTTGACCCCAATGCCCGCATCGCCCTGAGCGAGTGTTGTCGACGGCATGCGAATCACACCGATGCCGCGATGGGAAGTCGCGGCCGCGAAACCAGCGGTATCCAGGACGGCTCCACCCCCGATGATCAGGACGATCGATCGACGGCAGACATGCTGGTCATTGATGGCGGCGGCTACGGTCTCGAACGAGTCCCATCCGTTCTTCGTCGATTCGCCCCCCGGAATGATCACCGGTGGTCCGCTTGGATGGATGCGGGCGGCATGTCCCTGCTGCCATCGATCGATCGAATCGATCAGATCCGGCCGGGCTTCCAGCAGTCCGGCATCGATCACCGTGCATAGACGCCGTTGGCCCTCGCCCTCGGGAAGAATCGAACTCAGGACATGGTTCCCCTCGGAGAAGGCTCCATGGGTGAACCGGATCTGGTGGGTCCATGGGATGGAAAAGGACCCGTCCACGGATTTCTCCAGGAGTCGATCGTCAAGCTGGATGTCGTGGTTCGAGGATCGTGATGACATGATTGAACTATACGTTCAGGAGGACTCGATGGTCGCCACCGAATCCGGGATGATCAAGCTCTTTTGTTCGACATCCTTCGATGAAGGTCCATGACGGTGACGTCATCGAAGAGCTGCTCCGACTGGACGCGTTCCGAGAGCTTGATCAATTCATCGCAGACTTCCTGGGCACTCATGTCTCCACGCTGATCGAGGAATCGTTCGATTCCAGCGGTATCAATCATCACTCCATCATCACCATGAGCCTCGCTGAGACCGTCCGTGTAGAGAACGAAGTGATCGCCGGGATTCACCTGAAGGGTGTTCTGTGTCCATTCCGCCTCGGGAAGCGTGCCCAGAATGGTGCCCGTGGCGTCCGCCACAAGTTTCGAATCATTGTCCAGCGACTTGAGTATGGCGGCATGATGACCTGCATTCGCATAGCGGAGAATGCCGGTATCGATGTTGTAGACACCGAGGAAAAGCGTGATGAAGAGTCCCTGTTGATTATCCTCTATGAGGCTGTCGTTGACTTTTTTGAGTATGCGATCAGGACTTCGTTCGCGGCCGGCGACCATTCTGATGGTCGTTCTGGAGACCCCCATGAACATCGCCGCAGGTATGCCCTTGCCGGAGACGTCTCCAAGCATGAATGCCATGTGCTTGTCATCCATGATCCAGTAGTCGTAGAAGTCGCCCCCGACGTGACGAGCGGCTCGATTGATGGCGGCGATCTCGAAGTCGACCGGATGGGGAAATTCGGGAGGCAGATCGGGTTGAAGCGATTGCTGGATGTCCCGGGCGATGTCCAGTTCCCTGTCGACGGCGATCCGATCAGCTTCCGACTTGGCCAGATCATCCAGATTTCTGGCAAGGGATTCGACCATGAGATTGAATCCCTCCCCCAACCTGGTGATCTCATCCTTTCCACGACCCGGTTCCACACGGATGCTCAGATCGCCCGTGCGGGCGACTTCCATCGCGGCATTCAATCGTCTGATGCGTCTTGTGAGCAGCCATGCGCTACCCAGCAGGCAGATGAGAATCAGAAAGATGCCACCCAGCCTGTAGAGCGTGTCTCTCTGCATCAGGGAATAGACGGGTTCGAGGAGGGTGGACTCGGGTATGGCATCGATCATCAGCCATTTGGGTTCAGTCATCACCGACCAAGCGATCCAGTAGTTCTTTCCCTGGAATGAGATCGGCACAGGCTTCGAATTCGATTTCTTGCCGAGTTTTCGATCGGCCGTGATCTGACTCATGAATTCATTGAAGGCTTTGGTGTCATCGGGAAAATCCTGGGTGTCATCGGGATTGAGGACTCCCCTGAGTGGATTGCCCATGTGTTCGTTCTTGGTGCTGGCGAGAACGATCCATGCGTTGTTCACGATCGCGAATCGACTCGAACTCATGGATGATCGGACCGCTTCACCTTGAAGCTTCATGAGTGGGAAACTCACGATGATCAGCCCGGTGGTCTTTCCATCGACGACGATCGGCTGCAGAAGCGCCGCATCATGGGCCAGTCCATCCGACGAGCGAATCGGTCCCAGCCATCTTCCAGCGCCCTGCTCCAGGGATTCATAGTCGTTGACGAGACGTCTGGCCATCTCATCGGTGAATGGAGTGGTCTGGGTTCGCCCGTCCTCGCGGATCATGGAGATGCCCTCGAGTCTTCCATCCGAGGGGTCTCCCCAGGCGATGGCCGCCGATCCGATGAGCATTTCGGTCTTGATCAGATCACTCAACAGTTCAGCCTGCAGCTGACGCGTACCCTTTGGATTCAGTGCGGCATAACCGGCGAGTGACCGGGTTGCGGTGCCGATCAGGATGAGTCTCTCATCGAGGGAGTTGGCGATCAGTTCCACGGAGACCTTGGCTCTGAGCGAACCTTCCCGTTCGACCATCCCGATCATGGAGCGGTACTGCATGTACCCGACGAACAGGTACACCATGATCAGCGGTATGCCGACCACAAGAATGAACTTCAGGATGATGTTGAGTTTCAAGGTGTATCCGTGATCCGGAAGATCCGGTTGCCGATGTCGATCTGTCCGAACATGTCGGTGGATTCCACTTCGACCACATGTCCGCCGGGTTCGAGTCCGGGGGGCAGGTCGGCGACCCAGATGTGCGGCGATGATTTCGGCTTGGGAAGTGAAATCGCGTTGGGGTTCTCGTTCAACGACTCGTTCACCACGGCCATCTCATAGTACGGGTCCGGCCGCTTGCTGTGAATCATGGGAATCCAATTCCCGTCATCGATGCGCATCCGCACGGTCGACCTCGATGATCCGGCCCAGACATTGGCGACGACCTCGGTCCTGGTCACCTGTTCGACGGGGATCGACCCGGGCAGGAAGACGTGCATCTGCTGGGAAGGGTCCATCTTCGCGGGCATGAATCGAAGCGAGTAGTCGAAATCGGTGATGTTCAGAACCATGCATCCGTTGGGGGCGCCGCATTGCATCATGGAGTGGGGGATGCCGTATTCATCGGGTTCGCCTCGCCACCAGCTTCCGCAGGCGGTTCCGTTTATCAGGTGATGGAGTGGTTCCCGGCGACCGGTGTCTTCGGGAAACTCCATGAACTCATGCCTCTGCATGTGGTAGTGCGCCGTCACGGCAAGGACATTGGGACGATCGGCGATCAGGCGGAGCAGGTCGTCTGCGTTTCGCACGCCGGAGAGTGGGATATGCATCAGGAGCACCACGAGCGTCTCCTTGCCGATCTCCTTCAGATCCGCTTCCACGAAGGTCAGGATGTCCTCGGTCAACGCTCCGTGGTACGAATTGTCGCCGTCGTAGACCACATCGTCGATGACGATGAAATGGGCCGTCCCCCAGTCGAAGGAATAGGTCGGCGGGCCATACAGACGCTGCCAGGTCTCGTCGGACTGTCGATCGTTCTCGGCCTTGAAGTTGATGTCGTGGTTGCCATGGACGTTGAACCATGGGATTCCCATGCGGCCGACGACCATGTTGTGCGCCGGCAGGACATTCAGGTCATCGAAGGCCAGGTCACCGAGGCCCACACCGAATGCGGCATCGCCTCCGACCATCGGTTCGATGACGTCCCTGGCCAGATAGTCCACCTCCTTGAGGTTCCTTGATTGGGGATCCCCCAGAAGTATGGCCGAGAACGGCGAGGATTCGGGATGGCGATGCAACGGGAAATTGATCGCGCCGGGTTCGTTCGGAGTCGGCTCGACCCCTCGATACTTCAGTCCATCGGGTGACCCATCGGGATTGTGAACATAGAAGAACTGCGGCAGCCCGTTTTCATCGAGCGGTGAGATCCAGTTGCGGGGCTTGATCACGAAGATGGTGTCATCGGGTCCGGCCGGTAGATGCCATCTGCCACGAACATCGGTCATGATGATGTCTCGACCGTTCGACACTCGAACACGTGCGAGACCCTTCTCTCGCTCGTCACGCACTCCGTTGCTGTTGACATCCTCGAAGACAATCCCTTCCAGCATCTGCTGGCCATTTTCCGGTTTCGCCTCGGTTCTCGCGCAGGCCGTGAACAGCGTGCCGAGGATGATGACCATGGTCAGGGAGCGCCATGGGGCCACTATCGGGGAAAATCGTGTACTTACCATTCCCGAAGAGTAGCCGCGAATTCGACTGGCTGCGATCATGATCCGAGACCACCAATCCGGTCAGCTTCAACAGGAGACCACCATGAACCAGCTTGAACAACGTCTAGCCGCTCTCGAAGCGTCTCGAACCCGATTTCGTTGGCTGAGCCTGCTGCTCATGCTGCTGCTGCCGGTGGCGGGACTGCTTGCCGGAGCTAGTTTCCAGAACGATCTGAAAAATGGTCGTGAAGCAGTCGCCGCGAGGGTTGTGACCCGTTCGCTGGTGGTGGTCGATGAGCAGAATCGGCCTCGTATCGATCTGGGTTACGACGAGGCCATCGGCCCCCACGTCTTCCTTCGTGATGAACGAGGGCTTCCCATGCTCGCATTGTCTGCACCGCGCGAGTCCGGAGTAGTGGCCATTCTGGATTCGGATGGGCATGCGATCGCGATGCTTTCCGGGAGTGGATCAGGGGATGGTCACTTGAAGCTGTCGGATGCGCAGGGGAAGACAATGGCCAGAATCGGTCTATGGGCCGGTCAGGACAAGCCCGGCATCGAGTTCTATCCCACCGAAGTGGAAGTGAAGGACTGATTCGGCTCAGTTGATCTTCTTGTACGCCTCCAGGCCCGCTCCGAGGATCTTCACACATCGTTCAATCACTTCCTTCTCGAGAACGTAGGCCATTCGGACCTCGTTGCGACCCAGTCCAGGTGTGCTGTAGAACCCTGCCAGAGGAGCCACGCAGAGCGTCTCGCCATCGATGTCGAAATCGCTGACCAGCCATTTCGCGAAGTGATCGGCATCGTCCACAGGCAGAGGAACGGCCAGATAGAACGCTCCCTTGGGTGGCTGCACATCAATACCGATGTCCTGGAGGCCAGAGACGAGTGCGTCTCTTCTGCCCTTGTATTCAGTCACCACGTCATGGAAATAGTTCTCTGGCGTATCCAGTGCCGCCATGCCAGCGTACTGATCGACGGTCGCCGGAGAGAGACGTGCCTGGCCGAAGTGCAGAGCGGCCTTCCTGAGTTCCCGATTACGAGTGACCAGGCAGCCGATCCTCGCGCCACAGGCGCTGAACCTCTTGGAGACCGAGTCGATGATGACGGCCTGTTCATGGGCGCCCGGCACCGCCAGCAGCGATGGCGCAAGTGTCCCAAGCGGTGCGTCATAGATGAATTCTCTGTAGACCTCGTCACATATGAAGAACAGGCCGTGACGTTTGCAGATGTCGGCTATCTTCACGAGATCCTCATGGGAAAGCACTACACCGGTGGGATTTCCCGGCGTCGGCAGTACCAGGGCGCGGGTCTTGCCGGTGATGGCCTCTTCGATCTTGGCGGGATCGATCCTGTACTCGTCATCCGCGTGGGTGGTCACAGGCGACGTCTCGATGCCGAGCATGTGTGCGTACCCGTGATAGTTGGTGTAGTAGGGTTCGCAGACCAGGACCTCATCTCCCGGATCGGTCACTGAAGCCATTGCAAAGAGAAGTGCCTCGGAGCCTCCGACGGTGACCACGATGTCTTCTGCCGTGATGGGCGGCTGATCACCGATCAATCGGCTGTAGTACTTCGATGCCAGCCCTTCGCGATAGTCCTGGAAGCCGTCACTGGGAGCGTAGGCAAGGACTTTTTCGTCATAGTTCTGGTAGGCCTCGATCATTCCACGGGGCGTGGCGATGTCCGGTTGGCCGATATTCATGAAATGAACATGTTTTCCCGTTGCCTGGGCATCTCTGGCGATCGATTCCAGAGCTCTGATCGGGGAGGCGGGGGCTTCGAGACCTCGTCGAGAGAGTGTGGTGGCGGTCATGGGAAATACGCTCCTGTGGGGGACGGGACCAGGGGGGGGATGATTCGGAATCCTACCAATATAAGCCTTCAGGACCCTGAAGCAGGCTCAGCCAGATGAGATCGCTATACTCTTCGAATTCCTCCTCCACGGGAGAAATCGTCCGAAAAGAACTGTTCCATTGACCTCAAGCTAACACGAGGCCGTGACCATGATCCGATCATTCAAGCTCATCTCCACATTCATCGTTATCTCATGCGTCGCCGGTACGGCGATGGCCCAGCCCATCGGCTCGCCCGAAATGAACGGCCCGGACTCTCCTCAGCGGGACATGGTCGCTCTTGAGACCATGAACAATGCTGCCGCCGACAACCTTCGCAAGAGCAATCTTCGCATTGCCCAGATGAAGGAATACATGCAGGTACAGGGGATTCTCGCCGACTATCAGGCGGGCGTGCATGGCGATTCGAATGCCGACGGCAAGATCGATTCAGACGATCTCTCCGGCAGCCTTTCATTCGATCAGGCCTACAACGTGGCCAAGATGCATGACACGACCATCGCCCATGAACAGGCGACCGTCACCCCGGAGCAGCGTCGGGTCGATGCCTACAAGACCGTGGTCCAGACCACCTGGAAGGAACTCCACGCCAAGATGGCCGAGGTTCACAGCATGTCTGAATTCCTCCATGCCAAAGGCAAGTTCGACGACTATCAGCAGTGGGCACTGGTCAAGAACGCCGATTCCAGCAAGGGCAGGATCGCTGAGATGGCGGCCAAGTCGAAGGCTGCGGTGGATGCTCGAGCCAAGATGGATGCCAAGTCCAAGGAAGCGATCGCCGCCAAGTACGCCGCCATCAAGAAGCAGCACGAGAAGTACTGCAAGACTGCATGGCAGCACTACAAGTTCAACCAGGAAATCTACAATCAGCGACTGAAGTACAACGAGAAGTATGCCAACGGCCATTACAACGGCTATGACGAC
Source organism: Phycisphaerales bacterium UBA3158 (assembly GCA_002364555.1). Classification (GTDB taxonomy): domain Bacteria; phylum Planctomycetota; class Phycisphaerae; order Phycisphaerales; family SM1A02; genus UBA1668. The sequence goes on from DEYM01000102.1 coordinate 16,209, forward strand.
GGCTACGGCGACGTTGGCTTCGGCGGCTGGTAGTCCCAGGAACCACAAGATGTATCGATACACCGTTTCCGCTGAGTTCGCGACTCCTGCGACTGCAGCCGAGTGGCTGCATTGGCTCAAGGATGGCCACATCCATGAGGTGCTGGAATGCGGTGCAACATCAGCCGAGATCGTCCGACTGGACGATGCCGTGACAGCCTACGAAATCCGGTATGTCTTTCCTGATCGGGAAACCTATCTCGACTACCGCGACAACCACGCCCCTCGCCTTCAGGCGGAGGGATTGGAGCGGTTTCCAGACAGCAGCGGAGTTCAGTACGAACGCTCCACGGGACTCATCGAAGCCACTTTTCCAGAGGCTTGAGAAACGCAACCTTGTCGGGCCTGATCAGGAACGCTTGTCGCGTGTGATCTCCGCGTAGGCGTTGTGGTTGTGGATCGATTCGAAGTTCTCGCTCTTCACGTGGTACCAGGAGATTCTCTCGTCGTCATCGAGCCGTATGGCCAGATCTCGAACGATGTCCTCGACGAACTTCGGGTTCTCGAAGGCCTGCTCCGTCACGAGCTTCTCGTCGGGACGCTTGAGCACGGAGTAGACGGGACAGCTTGCGGCAGACTCGATGTGCTCGACGAGCTCCTCGATCCAGATCATGCTGTTGAATCGGATTTCCGCCGTTATCAGGCATCGCTGGTTGTGGGCGCCGTAGGCGGATATTTCCTTCGAGCAGGGGCACAGGCTTGTAGCGGCCGCCCCCACACTCATGACGAAGTCCTGTCCGTTCTTGTTGGCCTCGCAGCGGAATTCGCACTGGTAATCCATCAGACCCGGAAGTCCGGTGACAGGTGCCTTCTTCATTATGAAGTAGGGGAAGTTCATCTCGACATGGGCATCCGCTGCATCGAGATTGTCGCAGAGCTCGTGAGAGAGTTGGATGATCCGATCAGGCTGGAGATTCTCCCGATACTCATTGATCGTCTCGAGGAACCGACTCATGTGGGTGCCCTTCCGATCAGCCGGAAGTGAGACGTACATGTTGATTCCAGCGACCGTTTCCACAGACCGTCCATCCATCGTGGACAGCGTGATGGGGTGCTTGATCTCCTTGACTCCGACCTTGTCGATGGCGACTCGGCGGCGGTCCGGTTCGCTCTGGATATCCGGCATCGTTTCGTGAGTCTGGGAGTTCGGTGCGCTCGTCATTGCTTGCTACCTGTGGTTGGGGCCTTGAGGAGTACAGAATGGCTCTTTTTGCCAGAGCAGCAGTGTATACCCATCGAGACCCGGAGAACAGGACATTTCAGCATCTCAGCAGTGTTTCAGTGCCCTCGAATAGCCTTATTAACGGCTTCCGGACCCTGGCAGATTGTGAACACCCGATCAAGCTTCAGAAAGCCCATCGCCTCCTCCAGGAGTGTGGAAAGGTTGGCCAGCACCAGTTTCTGCCTGTTGTTCGAGAGACGTTTGTGAATCACGATCAGGGCACCGATGGCAGGGCTGGTGATGAGGGTGACCTTCTCAAGATTCAGGACCACATGCTGCCCACCGGGATTTCGCAGATATTCAGTCAGCTCCGTGCCCTCTGATTCGTTCAGCGTTGAGCGACCTATGTTCAGAGTGAGGCAGCCATTGTCCATGTCGGCCTCGATCCAGTCTGGATGTGGTGCTGTCATGCCGATCATTATGTCAAGAAGACATCGGGCTGTCGTGATCATTTCGGCGGCAAGCCTGCCGGTGAATCGTATCTCGACTGGATGGGTGAATGGGTTGCCTGTCCGGGACCCTCGGGTTGCCTGATCGGGAAACGGAAGTCGATGACCTGATCCTCATCGTCGAATCGAACCACCCAGACTCGATCAGGCGCGATGTCCGGTGCGACGGCTGTTGATGCCGCGGAGCTGAGACAGTCTCCGTACTGCCATCTCGTGGACCAGTCGGACTTCATCCCTTCTTGATCCTCGACTGGTTCAGCGGTCCACTTCGAGGAAGGTTGACCAAGAAGTTCGACGACTTCCTGCTTGCTCATGCCAATCTTCAATTGAGAGAAGCTTTGAGCTTGGGGAGTTCTGCAGGAGGTCAGTAAAAGCAGCATTACCGGGCCTACCAGAAGGATGATTTGTCGTGTAACTCTCATTTGGGTTCACTCCTGAAGAGTTCACAAGCATATCTGTGAAAAGACTGTGTCGCCTGATGGATTGGGTCGATGTGGAGTCGACATGGATATCTCGAGGAGTTCATCCGATTGAAGCTGTTATCAGACGTCATTCTCGCCTTTCTTCTACTGTCTGTTGCCGTTCTGTTCCTGACGGGTAACAGCTTCGCCACATCGGCCTATTCCGCTGATGTTCAAGAGCAGTCGAAGTCGACCATTTTCAGACCTGTGATTCACGATCTGAATCCGATGTCCGTTCAGGTCATTGTCGATCAGGACAGGCGGGAATCCCTGGTTCTGGAACTGGGCTGGATGACGGAATGGTCGTTCTCGAGAGAGGACATGAGAGGCACGTTGTTCATCGATCGAGCGGATTCACCGGTCGGCTGGATCGTGGCCTGTCGTCTCGATACGTCCAGGCTTCGCGTGTCACCTCGGCTGACTGTACGGATACCCATCGAAGACGGTGACTCTGGATCAGTTCTTCGCGGCCTCGGAGCCATGGACTTCCAGGCGCGTTTCGTGCAGCGGAAACAATCAGCCGGTGGCACCCAGGTCCGCTGACGAGTCCGGTGGCTGCTCAGGCGGCGTGTGGTCGTCGCCACGGCCGTAGTACTGGAGAAAGCTGCTTGCTTCCTTCTTGCCGAAGTACCAGTCGAGTGTGCGTCTGTCGACATCCAGAAAATCAACCAGCATCAGACCGTCGATGACATCGGAGAATTCCTTGTCGACGTTGAACAGGGTGACCAGCTTGGCATTCAGCTTGAGATACTGCTTGAGAAGAATGGGAACCCCTTGACGTCCATTCTCGATATCGCGGACCAGCTCCTCGACATCCTTGAGCTGGGTGCACATCATCCTGAAGGGTTCCAGATCAAAGTGTCTGGCTCGCTTGGGCTGATGCGGATTTCGTGCGGATATGAAGCCCTGGAAATCATCGACCATGCGGGTCGAGGAGACGAAATCGGTCATGAGTCGCTTGGATGCTGCGGAGTATTCGTTGCTGATGCTGACGACACCGAAGAAGTACCTGTACTTCGGCTTGAGGCAGATGAACTTCGAGATTCCTCTCCAGAGAAGCATCAGCGGCTTGAAGTTCCGCTGGTATTCCGGGCGTATGAAGGAGCGGCCCAGTTCGACCGCGGGGCCAAGTGATTCGAAGAGTCGTTTGTCGAAGTTGAACAGGGTCCATGTGTAGAGTCCTCTGACTCCTCTTGTTCTCATGATCTCATCGGTGAGTCCAAGGCGATACGCTCCCACGATTTCCTGCTCTTCGTGATTCCAGACGAACAGGTGCCTGTAGTAGCGATCAAAGTCGTCGAGATCGATGTCGTTTCCGGTACCTTCGCCGACCGCCCTGAATGTCAGTTCGCGAAGTCGGCCGATCTCCTGGAGGATGTTCGGTATCTGGCGACTCTTGGCGATGTATACCGTCAGATTCCCGCTCTGGACGAGTTGCTGCCGCTCGTTGAGGGCCATGATCTCATCCGCACAGCGATCCGCAACGGTGATCTCCGGCAGAAGCCTCTTCAGGCTCTTCGCGGTGTTCTCAGTCTTGTCCTCGGGGCGAACGGTCTTTCGATCGGCCAGCATGTACACACGACCGCGGAGATATTCCGTCAGCGTCGTGCGATCCGGAAACTCCTTGAGCTTGTCGATCGTGACCGGTTTGCCGATGGAGGCCTTGATGCAGCGGCCTCGCTTATTGGTCAATTCCCTTCCCAGCAGCATCGTCCGGCACAGCGGGTGTATGAGACCGGACAACTGGAAGAGAGTGGAGTTCTTGCCATGGAAATAGATGGGTACGACCGTGGCATTGCTTCGCAACGCCATCGTCGCAATCGACTGTGACCAGGGGGGGTCGTTGACCGACCAGTTGCTCCATGTCCGGTGCGAGACTTCTCCGGCGGGGAAGGTGGCGATCGCCTCGCCATTCTTGAGCTTCTTGATCGCCTTCTTGAGCGTGTGCACATTTGACGAGGCGTCATCGCTGAACGGATTCAACGGAAGATAGGTCTCTCGAAGTGGAGCGAGCGAAAGCAGCATGAAATTCGTCAGGAGATGAAAATCAGGACGTCTCTTCCCGATGGCGGTGGCCAGCACCAGCCCATCGGCGCCACCAAAGGCGTGATTGCTCACGACAAGGAGAGGACCTTCCCTGGGTATCTGTTCGAGTTCGGACGGATCTATGTCCCACTCTATCTCCAGCGAATCAAGCGCCTGTTGATGACGACAGCGATCCAGATCCGGATCGATGGAGGTAAGTACATCGTCAATACCGTGCAGATCACTGAGCCAGGTGCCCAGTTTCAGGAGAAGCCGGCGCTTGAGGCTTTCATTTACCTTCGAGGTAGGTATATCGAGCGTGTTGAAATGGGGAGCTTTGAACAACATGTATTACGTTCGCATTGTGCCAAATGCTGCGGCGGTAATGTGTGTTCGATGGACGAATCTGGGTCGAATCCGCGTCTTTACGCTTCCATGCCATAAAAAAGTGGCCCCCGCCGACCGACTCTTTCGGCGGAGGCCAACCCCTCTAATTATCACACCTGGGTGAGTTCATGTTCCTTGAGACGAGACCGGCGATCAGGGTGTCGAGTGCCTTCCACGGAGGGATGTATTCAGGCCAATCTTCGAGGCGCCCTGAGGGGCTCCAATGCGGGCCCGCTGTGTTGTCCCGTGACACGTGTTTCGGTCACCGGAGGCAGTTCGCAGCGGTCGTCAAGTCCCAAGTCGATTCATGAACGAATCCGATTGTCTGGTTTCTTCGAGCAGTTCTTGCACTGTGGCATTGCGGTTCTTGAACGGCAATCTTTGTATGTGCTCGTGAGTCTGTTCCAGATACGTGATCATCCTTTGCTTGTCAGTGTCCGATTCAAATTCGGAGTTCGAATGAGGTGAAGCAAGCGTCGTGCCAATCCCGGAATCAGCCCGCAGGCTCCTTAAAACAGATGATTCGTCTCCGAAGCCTGCCAGGATGGCATCGCATACGCACTGATGGCAGTCGAATGGGTTCCGCAACGGCCCCATGTGCCTGCCGGTCTGGTAGAATGATGGATCGTCGCACTTGTGCGATCCCATGTCCTCCCATCACCGTCTGAAGAGTCCACCATGTTCATGACGCTCCTGACAAATGCACTGTGGCTTAGTTTCATGACCATGTTCTTCCTGCTCTGTCTGGCCAGTGCGCGCAGCTACAAGGCCGACCTCAAGGAAGTTGATGAGAGAATGCG
>DEYM01000102.1:21991-36889 GCA_002364555.1 Phycisphaerales bacterium UBA3158
GGAATCAGAAGGGGATTTCTTCTTCGGCGATGGGCTTTGGCGTCGATGGGGCGGCCGACTCGGCTGGTTGAGTCGATATTCCCGATGGTCTGCTGACGCCTGACGCGACGTATTCCTTGATCGAATTGCGATCGGAGTAGTTGTCGCGGCCCGATTCGATTTCGATCTTCGCCCGAAGCTTCTTGCCGACGCAGTCGTCACCCAGTAGCCGACCGGCCTTGAACTTGTCCTCTAGACCGGCTGCTGCGCAGAACTGCTCGATCTTGAAGACGGCTGCCGACACCGAGACCAGATAATCCCATATGCGGACGGGATATCCCTCCGGGTGGGAAGCCTGAATGGTCAGGGCGATCATCTCGTTGCCCTTGGCACTGGTCCGTTCCTCCGCCTCGAGAACCTCGATGTCGTAGGTCCCATCTGGAAGGAGATCGAAGCCACTCTTGCCGCCTGAATCTGTCGGATTGAATTCCATATCACCGATGGTATCAGGACTTGATGGAGTTGAAGTTCCGCCCAGATAGTTGTCCACCTACTATTCTGTGCACGTGTCCTGACACAAGAGGCCAATATCGTGCGAATTGCCCAATATCTGCATCGAGTCGATTTCGAGGATGGCGGCCCGCCACGAGCAGTCGTGGATCTCAGCCGCGTGCTGCACGACCGTGGGCATGAGGTCACCCTGGTGACCACCGATACGCGTGATGTTCCGGAGTCATGGCTATCCGGCAGCGAGGGACCAGCGGTTCTGGAGCTGCCCACACCCGGCCTTCCGGGAAACCTCTTCATGCGAGGTCAGCTAGCTCCCATGGCTCGTTTAATGAAATCACTTGATGTGTTGCAGCTCCACGGCCCCTGGGAAAGAGCCAACAGCCAGATCGGCGGCATGGCTCGACAGGCTCGGATTCCCTATGTGATCAGTCTCAGGGGGATGCTCGACGACTGGAGCATGGATCAGCGCAGTTTCAAGAAGCGTCTGTATCTCAAGCTGGTCGGTCGACGACTGCTCGAGGGAGCGGCCTACGTTCATTGCACCGCGGATGCGGAACTGGCCCAGTCGGGCAAGTGGTTCCCCGCAGGACAGGGGCGAGTCGTCCCGAATCTCATCGATCTGGCTCCCTACGCCGACCTGCCTGGTCCCGACGAGGCCCTTGCCCGGTACCCGTTTCTCGACGATGGTCCCGTGCTGCTGTTCCTGAGTCGGATTCATGTCAAGAAAGGCATCGAGCATCTGATAGAGGCCGCTCGTCGACTCTGTGAAGATGGGACACCGGTTCAGGTGGTCGTTGCCGGAAGTGGTGACGATGCCTATGTCCAGCGACTGCAGGCTCAGGTCGATGCGGCTGGTCTCGAGGATCGGGTCCATTTCATCGGACATGTCGGTGGCAGCCTCAAGTTCTCCCTGTACGAGGCCGCGGATGTCTTCGTGCTTCCGACGAGTCAGGAGAACTTCGGGTTCGTGCAGTTCGAGGCGCTGGCTTGCGGGACACCGGTCATGACGACCACGCTCGTGGACACCTGGCGTGAAATCGTCGACAGCGGAGGGGGCGTCGCCGTCGAGCAGAGCGCCGACGCCGTCATCGAGGGACTCGGGCCGCTACTTGGGGATCCGGCGAAGCGTGAAGAGATGGGTCGACTTGGGCGGGCCTGGGTGCTCGAGAATCTGGCGACCGATCGAATAGCCGAACGTCTGGAAGCGATGTACAGCGATGCCGCACTCGGACACTAGGACGGGCTTGGGCGATGGCTGGACGCTCAGTGAACGGCCGCTTCTGAGGTTGTTGACCCTCTGCATCCTGTATGTGGCCCAGGGGATTCCATTCGGATTCGTGACGGTGACCCTGGCGATCTATCTGTCCGCCTCCGGGCTGGAGGCCGGTGTGATCGGCGCATTCACGGCGATGGCCACGTTGCCCTGGACCTTCAAATGGATCTGGGGCCCCATGATCGATCGATACGGCATTCCCTCGATGGGACGCCGCCGCCCGTGGATCCTGCTGGCCCAGACGGGCATGATCATCACCATCACCATGATGGCCTTCATCCCGTCATTGACCGCCGACATCGTCCTGCTCGGATGGATGGTCCTGATTCACAATGTGTTCAATTCGCTTCAGGATGTCGCGGTGGATGCATTGGCCGTCGACCTTCTTCGTGAGGAGGAGCGAGGCAGAGTCAGTGGTCTCATGTATGGCTCCAAGTTTCTGGGGACATTCATTGGTGGTGCCGTGCTGACGCGGATCCTCGACATATCGGATTTCAACACGGTCTTCGTCGTGCAGGTGGGAATCCTCGTCCTCATCTCCCTCTTCCCCTTGTTTCTGCGTGAGAGAGCGGGCGAGCGTCTGCTTCCCTGGACCAGGGGCACAGCGCAGAAGAGTCGGTCAACGGCGGTGGCTTCAACCTCGATGATGATTCTCTTCAGGCGTCTTGGAAAGGCGTTCTCGCTCAAGTCGACCATCATCGCCGGCGTGATCGGTCTGACGCTCTTCATCGGATCGGGTGTGCTCTCGCCGATCTTCAACGTGTTCCTGATACAGGATCTCGGTTGGGATGAGGTGGCTCTGGGCGACGTGGAGGGGGGCTATGGCGTGTTTCTCTCCCTGGCGGGCGCGATGCTGGGCGGCTTTCTGGCGGATCTCTTCGGCGCCAAGCGCATCATCGCCTTCGGCACGATCTGCCTTGGATTGTCCTACCTGTGCTTTGGTCTCATGTCCCCGGAGATCCTGGGGCAAGGGTGGTTCTCATGGCACACGAAATCCGCCGTGGTCGTCTACATCCTCGTGAGCGGCTTCATGGTGAGCGTGATCAGCGTCAGTCTGTTCTCCATGTACATCACGATCTCGTGGCCTGTCGTTGCGGCGACTCAGTTCACCGCGTACATGGCCATATTGAACCTGTCCACGGTGATCGGTCAATGGACCTCCGGTCAGTTCGCCAGGCTCGACATCGCGAGCGTGCTGTTCATCTTCGCCGGTGTCCAGATCGCCGTCATCGCACTGCTGCCGCTGATCGACATCCATCAGACGCGGCGTGTCCTTGGTGAAGAGACCTGATGGATCAGGAAGACCCTTCCCGCATGCGATCGAGACTGTCCGGGAACGGATAGGTCGCGAACACGCCAGTGGGTGCCGTGTGCCACATGGCAAGTGAAGGGTAGACATCGCCTCTGTAGCCGGCGTTGTACATCGACTTCACGACCATCTCGAAAGGAGGTTCCTTTCCGGATTTGTCTCGGAGCTGATTGGAACGAGCGCCCAGGAAACTGACGCTCGCAATGGCCTGGCGGTCATGGCGATTCTCGAGCATCTTGGAAACAGTCCTGAATCCCTTCTCGAGATCCTCAATGGAGAAATGATCCTTTCCCTTGGGCCTGAGAATGGCGAGTATCAGGAGACTGTCGAGGTCGAACTTGAGTATGTAGGGTTCATTGTCATGTCGATCGTGCAGGCCGATCGCATCCTGGAAGACCTTGGCGTAGGAAGTGGCGGATTCGACGTTCCACTGGCTGGTCGTGACCATTTCGAGGAGTGTGCCGATGATCCCATGGGAGTTGTCGGTGTCGTTGATGCTGCATACGACTGTTCGGTACCGTCCACCCAGCACATCGCGTAGCAGACTCTGGCCCCATTGGATCCGTATGTCGCCTCCACCGATGGTCGCCTGCCTTGGATCGTTGGATGGGAGAAGCACGATGCGATCCGTGTTCCGGTCCGCTTCCAAAAGTCTGTCGCCATCACCTGCATAGAGTCGTGGTCGGTCGTGTTCTTGGCTCACGTCGGAGGCTCCTCATGTTGATGGATCATTGCAGTCTGAGGACAGCATATGAGATCTTCCGCACCTGCATGATCACGAAGAGTTAGGATTGCCCCGTGATCAATTCGCTTCAATCAGACATGAAATCAGATCCAGGCACCCCAAGCAGGGGGCGTGTCATCATCTCGGGCGTCATCGGGAATCTGTTCGAGTGGTACGACTTCATCATCTACGGCTTCTTCGCACCGGTCATAGCCTCGCAGTTCTTCAAGCCAGAGGCGGCATCGGGAGATCTTCTGAAGGTATTCGCCGTATTCGCCGTGGGATATTTCGCAAGGCCGATCGGGGCGGTCATCTTCGGTTCGATCGGCGACCGGCTTGGAAGAAAGAAAGCGCTGCTTCTCTCGCTGGTTGTCATGGCTGTTCCGACAATGGGCATGGCGGTGCTTCCCACGTGGGAATCCATAGGAGTGCTCTCGCCGATCCTGCTCATCCTTCTGAGGGTGCTTCAGGGAATCTCGATCGGCGGTGAATTCACCGGAGCAAACGCCTATCTATCCGAACATTCCGCGGATGATCGACGCGGACTGGCGGGATCACTGACCGTCAGTTCGGCCATGCTCGGGATACTTCTGGGGTCACTGGTCTACACGTTGATGGAATGGTTCTGCACGCCCGAGTTCATACAGCTCTGGGGATGGCGATTCGCCTTTCTGGGTGGATTCGGGATTCTCATCATCGCTGGCTGGCTGAGGTGGACCATGCCGGTATCCCCTCATTTCGAGAAGGCCAAGTCCAATGGGGAGCTTGTCGCCCATCCGGTGCGTCACTGTCTGCGAAACCAGTTCGGGGCGCTGATGCGGGGCATTCTGCTCATCAGCATGCCATCCATGCTTTGCTATGCCCTGACCGTGTACATGAGCGACTATCTGAACAAGGAAGGTGGTTTCTCACGTTCTGAAGCCGGGCTGATGGTGACCATCGCGATTTCGATGGCGGTGGTCATTCCAATACTGGTCGGGGCATGGTCGGACCGAATCGGCAGAAGGCCGATCATACGATTCAGTTTCATCGCATCGATTCTCTGGTCGATTCCGATCTTCGCTCTGGTGATCCAGGGTCCACCCGTGCTGGCATGGGTGGGTGTGCTGGTTGGGGCATTGATTCTGAGTCTGATGCAAGGTGCCTATCCCGCCGCTCTGGCCGAGATGTTTCCCACATCGGCCAGATATACCGGCACGTCGATCGCCTACAACGTCTGCTTCGCCTTCCTGGGCGGTACGTTTCCACTATTGGCCACATGGCTGGTCGACACGACAGGCGATCCGTTGGCGCCCGGCTACTATCTCGGGATCGTCGGGATTCTGGCGACGATCTTCATCTGGGGAATTCCTGAAACAGCTCTGTCTCCACTCCGTGAGGAGTGATGGTCCTGCATACCCCCGTGGAGAATGGACATCGAATCCTGCAGGAGAGGCCGATTCATTGGGATCCCGGACCTGATGGATGCTCATGCACGACATGAACCACACAGCCGTGATAATCTGAACTTGTACCGGGGTACTATTTTCGGAACGGATCTGGATGTGACATGGGCATGAGATTCAAGATGAAGTCCGATCAAGGATTGATTGAGCGCAACATCCTGGCCAAGGAGCTGGGATGGAAGACGGCCGTCTTCATGTTGATGCTTCTGGTGGCGCTGACGGTGAACATCATGGCCTTGATCTTCCCGTTCCTGCAGTTCGATGCCGCCTTCCAGGGCTCGGAGATGTACAGCATTCCCCACACGATCGAATTGATGTGGAGTCTGGATCTCTACTTCATCGCCATTCTGATCGTCGCCTTCTCATTGACGTTTCCATTCGTCAAGCTGGCGATGCTGTTCACGATTCTCTGGATGCCTCTCTCTCGCACCGGACGTCACAGTGCCTTGACCACACTTCGTCAGCTGGGACGGTGGTCCTTGCTCGACGTGTTCGTGGCCTTGCTGATTCTCATTCTTGCCAATGATCAGATCTTCATCGGTGCGACACCTCGCATCGGCGTGGCGCTCTTCCTGTCGGCGATCTGTCTCAGCATGCTTACCTGCGAACTGATCGAGTTCTACAACCGTAGAAGCATGGAGAAGACAGTGGATTCCTCACCGAATCGACGTGTCGCGATCTATTGGGCCTCAGGATGGACGTTCTGGTTGATGATTCCGATGCTGCTGTTGAGCATGTTCTCGTTGCTCGTGGCGGTGGAGCTTCCCTTCTTCCAGATATCGGAAGTGCTTCTGAAGCACAAGTCGTACAGCGTGATCAAGAGTATCCAGTCCCTCACGGAAAACGGTCAACCGGCGTTCGCCTGGACGATGATGGCGTTCCTCGTGATCATTCCATTGTTGCATCTGGTCTTCATAGTGATTCTCGGATTCATTCCCATGCGTCGAACATTGCGGGGTTTTCTCGGCCTCTGGTCCAGCACACTTGGTGCCTGGTCGATGTTGGATGTCTTCGCTCTGGCGCTTCTGCTTTTCATGACGGAAGGATCGGCGTTGATCGGCTTTGACATCAGGCCGGGTCTCTACGCCATCCTCATCTCACTGGGCATCTACTACTTCACGTTGATGATCGGGAGCTATGCCATCAAGCGTGTGATCCGACGGGAGCACAAGCTTGAGGTGGCAGAGCCGTGAATTCGGATGTCGCATCAGTCGGCTCATCGGCTGTCACCATCTCCCGCGAACTCAGTGATGCGGTCGATCCTCTGACATTCGGGTCTCCGGTCGAAGTGGTCTACAACCCGCTGGTCCATGCACGACGTTCTCACGAAGCCTACTTGAAGAGATATGCGAGATCCGGTGTCCGCGCCATCCTGCTGGGCATGAATCCAGGCCCCTGGGGCATGGTCCAGACCGGAGTGCCGTTTGGTGAAGTAGAGCTCACGCGGGAGTTTCTCGGTATCGAGGAGCCGGTCGATTCACCCGAGATCGAACATCCCAAGCGACCTGTTCTGGGGTTTGAATGTCCTCGGCGAGAGGTCAGTGGTCGCCGACTGTGGAGCTGGGCGGAGGAACGATTCGGAACGCCCGATCGGTTCTTCGATCGTTTCTTCGTCTGGAATCATTGTCCTCTGGCGTTTCTGGAGGACAGCGGTCGCAACCGGACTCCCGACAAGCTGCCCGCATCGGAGCGTGACCAGCTGATGGGTATCTGCGACGAGGCGCTTGCCAGAATGGTCGATCTGATCTCGCCGGAGATGGTCATCGGCGTCGGAGCCTTCGCCTTCAAGAGAGCCCGTCTGGTCTTCGGGGATGATGGACCCGAGCTGGGGACGATTCTCCATCCCAGTCCCGCGAGTCCCGCAGCCAATCGCGGCTGGGCACCTCAGGTCGACAAGCAGCTGCAGGCACTCGGGATCGACCTCGATTGAGTCGAGGCCGTATGCTGTGAAGAATGCCTAATCAACGGGTCCTCTTCATGATTCCTGATCTTCGCAACCCTGCCAACAAGGGTGGTATTCAGGTATTCAACAACTATGTCGTACGAGCCCTCGAGGAGCTCGAGATCGATACCACGGTCATCGGTGTCAATGATCGCCCGGAGGACTCGGTGCCAGGCCTCATCGCATGCAATCGAGGCGGTCGAATTCGAAAGGTCATAGCGGCAACGCATCTCTACCGGCAGCTTGTCCTGAATCGTCCGGATATCGTGATCTGTGGTCACTTGAATTTCACACCGCTTTGTCGTCAGGCCTGTCGTCTGGCTCGCGTTCCCTACATCACGATCACCCATGGCATGGAACTCTGGGATGCCTCGGCATCGACTGTTCGCGGCGCTGCCGCCAGTCACAGGGTGCTGGCGGTCAGTCGATACACGCGATCCCTGAACCTCGAATTGCTCGAGGGGTATCAGCCGGATCACGTCCAGGTGTTCCACAACACCTTCGATGAGGAGAGATTCCGTCCCGGACCTTCCAGTGAGGAACTCAGATCGAGATTGGGAATCAGCCCCGAAGACCGGGTGGTGCTGACGGTGGGCCGTCTGGCCTCCACGGAACGTCTCAAGGGATATGACGAGGGCATCCTCGCGATGGCGAAGGTCTGTGCCCGGATACCCGAGGCTCGCTATGTACTGGCCGGCAGGGGAGACGACATGGATCGTCTGGGCAGGCTGGCCGGGGAGTGTGGTCTGGGGGATCGTCTGATCATGCCCGGCTTCATATCGGAGGAGGACATCGTCGCTCTCTTCAATTCGAGCGACCTCTTCATTCTTCCAAGCCGCAAGGAGGGCTTCGGCATCGTCTTTCTCGAATCGATGGGGTGTGGAAAGCCTGTGATCGGCGGGAATCGCGATGGTTCCATGGATCCGCTCTGTGATGGGAATCTCGGCACAGCGGTCGATCCCGAAAACGTGGACGAGTTGGCCAACGCCATTCTCATGCATCTCAACGGGGAAGCGCCTCCGGAACAGTCTGACCCATCGCACCTTCGTTCTCAGGTCGTTGAACGATTCGGATTCGATCGTTTTCGTTCGCGTCTCGAGGAAGTTCTCGACATGAGCTGATCGATGAGAGATGGGGGATCTTGCGAAACGTACCGGATACTGTTTCAATCCTCCTGTTGCATCCCGCCAAGTGTGTTCAAGTAAGGAGCCTTGCATGTCCCGGTTGCTGGCAATCTTCCTGCTCATCTTCATCGTGATCTATCTGATCCCTCTGGGTGCTCGACCAATCGTCACTCCCGACGAGGCTCGATACGGATCCATTCCCGCTGAGATGATCGCCACTGGTGAATGGGTTGCGCCGCGCTTGAACGGAATCAGATATTTCGAAAAGCCTGCATTGGGATACTGGGCCATCGCCATCAGCCAGAAGGTCTTCGGGAACAATGCCTGGGCCATTCGTCTGCCATCGGCACTGGCGATTGGATTCTCGGCCCTCTGTCTGGTTCTGATCTCCCGTCGGTGTCAGCTGCCCAGGGGAGCGGGGTGGTATGCGGGCCTTGCCTGTCTGACCATGCTTGGAATGGTCATCACGGGAACGACGTCCCTGCTCGATGGCATGTTCACCGGTGCGCTGACGGGGGCGATGACCTTCTTCTACATGGCCTGGGCAGCGAAGACCCGTTCGTCGAGACTTGGTTGGCTGATTCTCTTCGGGGGTTTCTGCGGACTTTCCTTCCTCATCAAGGGCTTCCTTGGTCTGGCGGTTCCGGTGATGGTCATTGCGCCATTCCTGATCTGGATGGGCAAGTGGCGAGACTTCTTCCTGATGCCCTGGATTCCGATGGTCGTGGCGGCCATCGTGGTGGCGCCCTGGGCATTGGCCGTGCACATGGCAGATTCGGACTACTGGCACTACTTCTTCTGGATCGAGCACATACACCGCTTCACCGGGGGTGCGGAGGCGCAGCATCCGGAGCCTTTCTGGTTCTTCATACCCATCGCTCTGGTCGTGATACTGCCCTGGACATTCGCGCTTCCACTGGCCGTCGAAGGTCTGATGCGAAAGCACAGCTTCAATGAACCGTGGATTCGCTACGCGATCTGCTGGTTCTTCATTCCGATCCTGTTCTTCTCCGTTTCCTCGGGCAAGTTGCCCACCTACATAATTCCATGCGTACCGGCAGCGGCGCTGCTCATTTCGGTTGGCGTACTTGAACGCTTCAGGTATCGCCCCGAGAAACCATCGCTGAAATGGATCTATCCGAGTGTCCTTCTGTTCGCATTCGGTCTGATCTGCATACTCGAGTGGGCGTTTGGCGTGGTGGGCGTCCTTCCGTGGGGAGAGGAGGGCTCCTGGTTGTTCCTCGCCATGGCACTGGGTCTGTTCATCTGGGGTGTCATGGACCTGATCACGGTCTGTACCAAACGCGCGGAAACAAGGGTGCTGCTGATGGCGCTTTCGCCAGTTGCGATGTCGGCGATGCTGCCTTCGTTCCTACCGACGGCCTGGCTGGGCGGATACAAGACGCCGGAGGTGTTTCTCTCCAATCATGAAGAGGTTCTCTCCGATCCGGATACGCTCGTCATCTCCGATTCGAATCTCATGCATGCTGTGAACTGGTTCAACAGTCGTTACGACGTCGTTCTCTTCGGGGGACCCGGGGAAGTATCCTGGGGGATCGTGGATCATCCGGATCGCCAGGTCACCTGGCCGGAGATGAAGGCGCTGGTATCCACCGAATCACAGCAGCGTCCCGTCGTGATTCTTCTCAGAAACACCGATCTGCTCCAGCAACTCATCGATGAGAGCGGCGTACCCGAGCCGATCGAAGTGGATACCGCCAATGAGATCGGTCTGGTGGTTTTCGGACCGTCCGAAAGCTAGACGACCAGCTCTGATCGGATACGATCCTCCCTCCTCTGGAGGTACCAAGCATGGAATGCGGCATCATCGGTCTGCCCAACGTCGGCAAGAGCACTCTCTTCAACGCCCTCACCTCAGCGGGTATCGAGGCGCAGAACTATCCCTTCTGCACCATCGAACCCAACATAGGTGTTGTCAGCGTCCCCGACCCTCGTCTGGACGTCATCCAGAACTACATCGAGAGCAAGAAGATCATTCCCGCTTCATTGCGTCTGGTGGATATCGCCGGACTGGTCGAGGGCGCCAGCAAGGGTGAGGGTCTGGGCAACAAGTTTCTGGCGAACATCCGTGAAGTCGATGCTCTTCTCCAGGTGACTCGCTGCTTCGAGGATGACGACGTCATCCATGTCTCGGGTTCGGTGGATCCGGTTCGTGATATCGAGATCATCGGAATCGAGCTGCTGCTTTCGGATCTCGAGCAGGTGGAGGGTTCGCTTGACAAGGCGCAGCGCCAGGCGCGCTCCGGCGACAAGGAAGTGAAGTTCCGAGCCGAGGTGCTCGAGCGTTGCAAGGAATGTCTCGATTCGGAGCAGCCACTGAGAACGCTCGATCTGGATCCATCTGAAGCGAAGGTCGTGCGTTCCTACGGTCTGATCACCGCCAAGCCGATCCTGTATGTCGCCAATGTCGACGAGAACCATGTTGACGGATCAGGCGATCATGTCGCGGCGGTTCGACGATATGCCCAGGAGCATGGCGGTGGAGTCGTGGTGGTCTGTGCGAAGATCGAATCGGAGCTGGCCGAACTGGACGAATCCGACAAGCTCGAGATGCTCGAGTCCCTGGGGATGGATGAGCCTGCGCTGGCGAAGGTCGCTCGCGGTTCATACGGTCTTCTGGGGCTGCAGAGCTACTTCACCGCAGGGCCCAAGGAGATACGTGCCTGGACGATCCGAAGGGGCGATACGGCCCCCAAGGCCGCCGGCGTGATTCACGGCGACTTCGAGCGAGGTTTCATCCGTGCCGAGTGCTATCTCGTGAGTGATCTCGAGCAGTACACGAACGAGAAGTCCATTCGAGAGGCGGGCAAGTTGCGATCCGAAGGCAAGGACTATGTCATGCAGGATGGTGATGTGGTCAATTTTCTCTTCAACGTATGACACTGGGGTAGTTCCACCATGAAGCGCATTCTCTCGGTCAGAGGCGATCAGGCGAGCGACATCCTCGGGATCCTCAAATGCGTCGCGACCGCGGAAGGCGCCCTGGAGCTTCATGCAATCCACAGATCGACCCTCGAGGCATTGGCTCATCATCTCTTCCAGATGGAGATCGATGTTGATCAGCTTCAGGCATCGATCGATGACGCAGGTGAGCGAGTTTCCGATGCCGGCCTGCGCAAGGAAGTCATGAACATGGCGGGGATACTCCCGTTCCTCGAAGAAGAGAACATGGAGGCGAGAATCGACGCCGTGGCTCATCTGGGTGCCGAGTTCGATTTCAGCAAGCGCTTCGCGAGGGAACTGCACGGACTCTGTCACCACGCCATCATGGAACTGACGATCTGCATGCTTCGGCCCGCCAGCCTGACCTCCAGCAGATCCTTCTCCGGCCTGACGCTCAAGTTCGCCGAGAGCGTCATTCATGCCGACGGTGACAAGAAGACGCTGAAGCGCTACGAGCGATATGAAGAGATGGAAGACCACATCTTCGGAAAAGTTCTCACGAAGTACTACCGAGACAACGATTTCGAGCTGCCCGGCACACCACATGCCCCTTTTTCAAACGGGCTGATGTACCACGACATGCATCATGTCCTTCAGGGGTATCCAACAACTCCACTGGGGGAGACCTGTGTTCTTGCCTTCGATGAGGCTCTCATCAACGAGGATCTCGGAAAGACCCTCATCGCCTACGTGGCTCAATTCCAGGTGGGGCTGCTATTCGACAGTTCGCTTCCCCTGTGGAAGAACCAGTTCAAGCCGGACATCGTGATTGGCGCCTTTGAGCGTGGAGGCCTCTGCAACACGAACTTCGTGAAGCGTGGTTTCGACTGGACCGATCTTCTCGAGCAGCCCCTGAACGATGTCCGTGATCGTTTCGGTATTCCACTCGAAGGGGCGATCGTCAAGGGTCCGGAGGATCTCTGGTGTGGGGACATGGGCCTGGTTGGCCAGCGTGACAGCAAGGACATGGTCGATCAGAAGATGCGTTGGCTCCAGAGGCTATTCACCAAGCTCAACGTCAAGCATGAAGACTGAGTCGGATCGATCATTCACTCAACGGTATTCGCCGAGTTCCCGTTGATCGAGTCAAGGGAGGTCCGTGGTCACTTCCCATCCGGAACCAGTGACTTCCGGTAGGCGATGCGAACGCCCACATGAAGTCCTATCCAGACCATCATCAGGCCCAGCGTCACCGATCCCACCACACTGATGATCGCGTCGATGATCTGCCCGCTCTGCAGCAGCTGCACTGTCAGGAGACAGAATGCGCTGAATGTGGTGTAGGCACCGAGGAATCCGGTTATCAGCAGGGCGGATGCTGTCTGGAGTGAGATTCTGGCCTGCAGAAGGTCGACGGCCGGTTGCGTGAGATCCCCATCGGGCCACCATTTGAGATCATGCAGATGCCTGTGATGGGGCGCCTGCTTGAGTCGGCTGTGTCCTTCTCGATTGAGGTGTCCTTCAAGTGCACCAAACACCACACCGATCAGGAACGACCCGAAGACGTTGACGAATCCCAGTGAGGCGAATACCGGAAGGCCGATGACTCCATGCAGAAGGCTCATCGTGCCCTCGCGAGCCAGTGCTCCGAATCCACCACCGATTCCGATGCAGGCCAGAATGGAAAACAATCTGATCACGAGATCGTGCCTCCCAGACTGAGTCCGCCCCATGCGGCAAGAGTCGCGAAGAGAAGGCTCATGACCACGTTGAACGTCAGCTGCCAGGGCTTGGTGTAGAGCAGGAGGATATTGTCGAGACTGAAGGTGCTGAAGGTCGTGAATCCACCACAGAGTCCCACCACGATGAGATGCATCCCCATGGCCGTGGAGAGATCATCCTGATAGTGCTGAATGACTGACAGATGCATGTTCTGGTCATCGATGAGCTTGAGGGCCTGCAGCCAGCCGAAGCTGAAGGCGATCGCGAAACTTCCGATGATGTTCACGGCGAATATGGAGGTCCATCCGGGGAGATTGGTCCATCTCTTGCCGGCTTCCTGAGAGCCATATCGAAGAATCGCCCCAAGGCCACCCCCCAGCATCACCATCAGCATTCCAGCCATGAATGTCATTATTTTTACGCGTCTTTTCCAGCTCGTCACGGATGTGAGATGATTATGCTAACCGACCACGAGCTTCATTAAAACGGGGCTGTCGTTTGTGGTCAACCGCAAGGCGAGACAATAATGCGATCCAACAAAAAGCCGAATCTGATTCATTGCTCCTACCACAAGTGTCTCACGAAATACTATTCGAAGGTCATGCTGCGTCTGTTCTCCCGTCGCCGAAAACCATGGGCAAGAGGGTACAGCCACTTCAACAGTTTTCTGGACAGATTCATGGCTTCGTATGAATCGCTGAATGCAGCGAGCGTCAACAACCACGTAATCGATCTCGAGGCCATCGGATCCTATCGCGTCACTCGTTTCATCCGCGATCCTCGCGACATGATCGTCTCGGGATATCACTATCACAAGCAGGCTCGGGAGCCATGGTGTTCCGTCACGGATCCCACCGAGAAGGACTGGATCACGGTCAACGCTCCGATACCCGACGGCATTCTCCCGGGCGAGTCCTACAGCGATATGTTGCAGCGTGTGAGTCTCGAGGAGGGCCTTCATGCGGAGATGCAGTTCCGAAGGCGCCATTTCGAAAGCATGATGAAATGGCCGACCGATGATCCGGACATTCTCGTGTTCAAGTACGAGGACATCATGGGACATGAGGCCGAAGTCTTCGGCAAGATACTCGCATTCTACGAATTGCCCCGGCGATATCAGGAACTTGGAGTGAAGACGGCAATCAAGAATTCGGCGGCGAGGATGCTGAAGAAGAACGTCCACATTCGTAATCCAGAGCCGAATCAATGGAAGAAGACATTCACCGACGAGACACTGAAGAGATTCGAGGATCTCTATCCCGGTCTCGTCGACTACACCGGCTATGCCTGAGTGCACCGATGTATCGAATCATGTTGACCTATCGGGCGGACACCCGGGTTATCAGTGCTTGACAAGGAATCAGACTTTGATGAAACGTATCTTTCACAGCTTGTCGGGACTGGCTCTCGTTCTGGCGATGACGTCATGCCAGGGGCGTGTCAAGACCACTCAGGCGAACGGGCTTGAGCCTGTCGAGCCGGAGCCTCGTCAGGTCATTCCGGTGGAGACGGGCTCGTCTCAACTAGATCGAATCATGAATCAGCTTGCCGAATCCGCACGGACCTGTCGTGACATCCAACTGGTGGCGGCCGCCGGCTGGAACAAGGTCGACCAGGACATGTATCGGCGATACCACTCGGCCTTGATGCTGGAGAGATCGAGCTGTGGCGAACTGGCGGCCGTGATCGAGATAGATCCTTCCCTGGTGGACGAGGCGTGTCGTCTTTTCATCCAGCGGGTCGAGAAGCTCGATGGTGAGCAGGCCAGAACATTCGTCGCTCTGGATGATCCCGATCGACTTCTGATCAATGCATTCGGCTCCGAGCAAGCCATGCTTGACTACCTGAATGATCAGTCGATGCTGCGGGATTCGACCGATATCTACATCATGTGCATCAAGCTCGGCCTGACGGGTGTTCAAGTGCCACCAGTGGACCTGGAAGACGACTGAACCCGCTAACCCCG